>NZ_NHPG01000028.1:0-115960 GCF_002252965.1 Halorubrum sp. Ea1 | reverse complement strand
CGGTGCCGCCGTCGGTCGCGGCGTCGGCGTCCGAACCGCCGCGCTCGCCGCTCGCGTCCGATTCCCCCCGGTCGTGCGCATCGCCGTTGCGAACCATACCGAGCACCGACGGCGACGACCGACAAAAATGGGACGCGTCCGCCGGACTCGTCGACCGCGCGCTACGCGAAGTTGAACGACGTGTACAGCAGCAGCCCGACGGAGACGACGGTGACCAGCACCAGCCAGCCGATCATGATCGCACCCATCTGGCGATGCGAGAGGTTCTTTCCCTCGAGTATCTCTGAGACGCCCATATCCGGACCGATTCGCCGAGAGTATTTAATCGCTTTCAACAAAACGGGACCGACGGCGGCCGGCGCTACTCCACGCCGAGCTCCCGCGCGGCGTCGGCCGAGACGGTGATCCCGGCGTCGGACGCGGTGACGCGCCCGTCGAGCACGGCCGCGAGCAGGTCCCGCAGGTCCGCGACGAGGAGCCCGGCCGGTCGACCTGAATCCGGGTCGTCGACTTGCCCGCGTAGTTCAGCCCGCGGTGGCGGACGTAGGTCCGCGCGAACGACCGCCGGACCGGGCGCGGCACCTCCCACACGACCGACGGGAGCCGGTCGAGCGACGTCTTCGCGCCGGTCGGCACGCCCGCCGTGACGAGGCACCGACCGAGGACCGTCCCGTCGCGGGTGGGGACGACCTCGGTCGCGCGGCCGGCGGCGTCGGCGTTCCGGCGCGTCGTCTCGACGTCGACGCGCTCGAAGGCGCGGCGGATCTCCGCGGCGTCGACCCGCTCGCCCGGTGTCACCGCGGGGACGTAGCTCTCGGCGGAGACGCTCCCGCCGGCGAGGACGTGCGCGATCAGCGCGACGAGCGCGGCGGCCGCCTCGCCCTCGGGGTCCGGATCGAGCCAGCCGCGGTCGATCGCCGCGTCGATCGCTCGGACCGGGTCGGGGACCGTGCCTTCGAGCCATCCCCTGACGCGCTCGTTCGGGAGGTCGAGGGCGTTGCCGACGCGCACCCGGCCGGCGCTCGGGTGCTCGGCGGCGTACTCGCGAACGCGGCGGTAGTCGAGGACCTTCTCCCACGGGTCCGGATAGACGCGATCGCTGTACGTCCGGGCGAGGGACCGGGCCGTGGGTTCCATACGGATCGCTTACAGGTCAACGTAGTTGACCGTGTGGAGCTAATTTTCGCCTCTGATATTTATGCCAGTAAGTACATAAGGGGGTACGGTTAATCGGAGAGTAACCAGCAACCGATCGGAACGGAACGGCCGTTTCGTCGGTGGACCGCTGGGTTCAAACTATGAAACCAAGCAACCTGTTCAACTCGGACGACCGTGCGGTGAGTCCCGTTATCGGAGTCATCCTCATGGTCGCAATCACCGTGATCCTGGCCGCCGTCATCGGGACGTTCGTGCTCGGTCTGGGTGACTCGCTCGGAGATAGTCAGCCGACGGCGCAACTTGACGTGAGTTTCGACACGGACACAGACACCGTTACGATTGAGCACAACGGAGGAGATCGGATTGATTCCGATAGCTTAGAGGTAATTGTTAGCAATGCGTCGGGAACGGAGAGTAATGAGGGAACAGTTTCACCTGCACTCACTGTAGGCGATTCTGTCGAAGCGAGTGTTAATGGAGGATCCAACACCACTGATGTTCGGGTACGGATCATTCACACGCCCAGTGATTCCATCATTCTTGATCGGACTGAGGAACTGGCCTCACCGATCAATATTGGGAACTCCAGTACAACGGACTACACAAGTCCCTAATTTCGCCACCGACTTTTTATCCGCGTTCGGTATTCGAGTCCAATTGCTGATGTGTTACACACTTCCTGAATAGTCACTGGGTCGTACTCGTCACGAGCGTTCCGAATGTTCTCTTCACTCTCCACCAGGTAGGCGAGCACGGCGTCAATGACCACGCTCATCGGTGGGTTGTCGTTGGGACCGCTCGCGACGACCTCTCTCGCCTTTTCAAGCTGACGCTCGCGTTCGTCGGTGATCTTGAGGCTAGTTCGACGAGTCATTCATAACCCTCTGTATGCATGGGGGTCCCGAACCCGTCGATCTCGACTGACGCGATTTTGTTCTTATACTCTCAGTATCGACGACGAGGGACTGCGCCGATCGGGTCGAAAGCTCGTTTGATTTGATGCACCTTTCGCGCCCATAGTTCACGGCGAAGTGCATAGATCGCGGATCGTGAATACATCTACGTCGAACCCCACGGGGTCGCGTCGAGAACCCCCTTCCAGCGGGTTTCATCGGATTCCCTCTGGGAGATTAGGAATCGTTCCATCGGCGACCGCGCGGACGACGTACACACCGCGGTCGAGTCGCTGGACGTGCATGCGCTGTTCGCTGGGATCTCGCCGTCGTCAAGCACATCTTCAATCCCAAGCTCGGGATCGGCCTCGTCTTAACGACGGCCGCCACGATCCTCGGCGGCGCCGTTGCGGTCACCAGAATAATCACTCTCGCTGACAACTTGAAGCGACAGGAGGCGATCGACAAGGAGATCCGCGCGGGTGGATCACGACCGGATTCGGTCGATCGACGTTCGACTCGTGAGGAGATCTCGAGTGCCAACCGCAACCCAAAAAGATCGACCGATGAGTTACGACCCCGCCATCGTCGGCTACTACGGAAAAATCGCCGAGACGTGGGCGGCCGACAACTATCCGATCGAGCTTGACTATCCCGAGGTTGGCGGGCTCAAGTTCGATGCGACCGACGAGGAAGACGGTCGGTCGTGGGACGTGAAGGGATCGATGACGAATGGCGTCCGGCCGACGCTCAAGTTCTGGGAGGATCAGCACCGGACGCTCGGTCGCGAGGACGGCGGCTACGTGCTTGTGTGGTATCGAGCTGAGGGACGCAAGATTGCGGTGGTGTCGTCGCGGAGCATTCTTGCGGGGGAACTAGAGATTAAAAACTGGACGAATCCCGGTAAGACACATTATCGGAATCATTCAAGCGAGGCGCACATTCAGTCGGTTTGACTGCAAATTGAATATTCCCAGTTTTGGTGTAGTTCTCTTTGGATCGATCTGGCTCTGTTGAAAATTTAATCTGTTGTCACCACGGTCTATGGGGTTACCGAACACAGATTTATATTTGAATGCATTCACATATTAGATATTAATGGCTGATTACTCTGAAGTCGACGCTGTGGCTCTCACACTTGTTCAAGCCACAGCGCTACTCCTACCGGTCGTTTTCTTGAGTTTTCGATTCTATTTGGATGATGCAGAGGGCAACACACCAGCCAAAGAAATAGAAGAATCAGCTAAGCGTCTTGTTCTAATGATTTTCCTACTCACTGCGACCGGATTCCTTTCTACGATAGCCATTTTAGATTTCAGTCTGAAACCCACTTTTGCCTTTTTTGCCGTTTTAACACTTGCAACCTTCTTTTTGCTATACGGCTGGTTCTTTTATAAAATAGCCACGTGAAATATTTTATACACACGTCGCGTCGTACTACTAAGATTTTGTTGAAACCCCTCAACTAGTAACAATTCACGGAAAGCATGCTGAATACAGCACGCCCATCTCACAGAGAATTAAATTGGATCCGGATCGCGAACGCCGTCGCTCACAACAAAAATGCGGACTCGCGGGGGTCCCGTGAGCGTCAGCGAACGGGACCACGCGAGGGAACGACTGAACGAACGAAGTGAGTGAAGGAGTGGACTCGCGGGGATTTGAACCCCGGGCCTCTTCCTTGCGAAGGAAGCGATCTGCCGCTGATCTACGAGCCCGCACCCGGAACCAATCGCCGTTCGTATTTGTACCTTACCTTTCGACGACCCGCACGCGGGTGGTTCGCAGGCGACGGCGGCGGTCGCAGCTCGCGACGAGCACCGCCGATACCGACGGAACTAGGTAGTCGCCTGCCCGAGATACAGTCGAAACGGTCCCCTGTTCGCTCCCGATAGCGAACCTAAACCTGTTTAACGTTTTTGGGACGCATCCCATATTCGTTACTCTTTTGCGTGCGGGCGACCGAGGTTCGACTATGGCAGAAGCGACGGCGACGACGGACCCCGACCCGGCCGCGATCGCGGCCCTGAAACACGTCGGGCTCGTCGGCGGCCTGACCGAGACGAAGGTGTCGTGCGCGGCGCTGGGCGACCGCCTCGACGCCTCGACGCAGACGGCCTCCCGGCGGCTGCAGACCCTCGAGTCCGCGGGGTACATCGAGCGCGACGTGGTCGGCGACGGCCAGTGGGTGCGCGTCACCGACGCGGGCGAGGCGGCCCTCCGCGCCGAGTACGCCGACTACCGCCGGCTGTTCGAGACCGACGTCGAGCTCGTCCTCCGCGGCGCCGTCACCGGCGGGATGGGCGAGGGGCGCCACTACATCACCCTGCCCGGCTACGCCGAGCAGTTCCGCGAGCGCCTCGGCTACGAGCCGTTCCCGGGCACGCTCAACGTCGACCTGACCGAGGAGAGCGTCCGGCGCCGCGGCGAGATGGCCGGCATCGACGCGGTCCCCATCGACGCGTGGGAGGACGAGGACCGCACCTACGGCGCGGCCTCGTGTTACGGCGTCACCCTCGTCGCCGGCGACGAGCGCTACGAGGAGGTCCACGCGATCGTCCCCGATCGGACCCACCACGACGACGACCAACTGGAGCTGATCGCCCCGGAGCGGCTCCGCGACGCGCTCGACCTGGACGACGGCGACGAGATCGAGGTCCGGGTGGCCGCGACGAGCCGGGCGGACGACCCCGGCGAGAGCGACGACGACGAATCCGACGCCCCCGAGACGGAGGTGGCCTGATGCGCGCCGACGTCGACGCCGACGGCGACGCGGAGGTCGCCCCCGAAGCCGAGGCCGGAGTGACCGCCGACGGGGAGCCGACCGACGCGGCCGAGTCGGTCGAGCGCGCGCTCGACGCCTTCCGCGCCGGCGACCCCGTCTGCGTCCACGACTTCGCCGACCGGGAGGGCGAGACGGACATCGTCTACCCGGCCGGCGCCGTCGACGAGGCCGCCGTCGCGCACATGCGCAACGACGCCGGCGGGCTGATCTGCGTCGCGGTGGCGGACCCCGTCGCGGACGCGTTCGGGCTCCCGTTCCTCGCCGACGCGCTCGATCACCCCGCGGTCGACGACGACCCCGACTACGACGACCGCTCCTCCTTCTCGCTCCCGGTGAACCACCGCGAGACGTTCACCGGGATCACGGACGAGGACCGCGCGCGGACCATCGTCGAGCTCGCGGGCGCGGCCGCCGCCGTCGACGCCGACCCCGCGGGATACGCCCCGGAGGACTTCGCGGCGGAGTTCCGCGCGCCCGGCCACGTCCACGTGCTCCGCGGCGACCGCGACGGGCTCGGCGGCCGGACCGGCCACACGGAGCTCGGGCTCGCGATGGCCGAGGCGGTCGGTTCCGCGCCCGCCGCCGTGGTCTGCGAGATGCTCGACGACGAGACCGGCACCGCGCTGGCGCCCGCGGACGCCGAGGCGTACGCCCGCCGCCGCGGGATCCCGTACGTCGAGGGCGCGGCCCTCGTCGAGGCGTTTAAATAACCGAACGCGGTGCCGTCGGCGTCGCCGGCGGCTCTGCCGCCGGCTGCAAGCGAGAGCTTTGCTCTCGCCCTGCGCGCCTTCGAGTGGTCGCCGAAGGCGGCCACGAGGAGCGCGTGCGAGGGAGGCGGCGGTCCGGCGCGGGCGGAGCCGCGCCGGGCCGTCCGCCGAGGCTGGGGAGGCGTGAGGTGCGGTGCGGTTGCGGTCGGGTGGACGCAAAGGGGCAGCCGGGAGGCGGGCGCAGGCGACGGAAGCACCGTAGGGAGCGAGTGAAACGAGCGACTGAGGAGCGCAGCGAGCGTGCGCCCGCCTCCCGGCTGGGGCTTTGGAGTGATTCACCGCCGACCCGGTATCAACCGTTTATACCCGACCGGCTGGGGCTTTGGAGTGATTCGCCGACGATCCGTCAGCGACTGCGGATAACCGAGCAGCGAGGACTCCGGCGGTAGTTCGGCCGTCGTCGTCGCGTCCTCCGCATGTCGCAGATTTAAGACCGACGGCCGCAACCACAGATTATGGGATTCGACGAGATGGACGTCGACACGATCTGGAAGAACGGGGAGTTCCTCGACTGGGAGGACGCGACGACCCACGTTCTGACCCACGCGCTCCACTACGGGAGCGGCGTGTTCGAGGGCGTCCGCTGTTACGACACCGAGCGCGGACCGGCGGTGTTCCGGTGGGAGGAGCACCTCGACCGACTGTTCGACTCCGCGAAGATGTACGACATGGAGGTCGAGCACTCGCGCGAGGAGATCACCGACGCGACCCTCGAACTCCTCGACCGGCAGGACCTCGACTCCGCGTACATCCGCCCGATCGCCTACTACGGCTACGACTCCCTCGGCGTCTCGCCGAAGGACTGCCCGACCGACCTCGTGCTCGCGGCCTGGCCGTGGGGCGCGTACCTCGGCGAGGAGGCCCTCGAGGAGGGCGTCGACGTGATGGTCTCCTCGTGGCGGAAGCACGCCTCCTCGCAGGTGCCGACGAACGTGAAGACCACCGGCCTCTACGTCAACTCCATGCTCGCGGGCGAGGAGGCCCGCCGGAACGGCTACGTCGAGGCCATCGTCCTGAACAAGGAGGGGAACGTCGCCGAGGGCCCGGGCGAGAACGTGTTCATGGTGAACGACGGCGAGATCTACACCACCGGGCCGGCGCAGTCCATCCTCGAGGGGATCACCCGCGACACCGTCATCGAACTGGCGGAGGAACGCGGCTACGAGGTCCACGACGAGGCCGTCATCTCCCGCGGCCAGCTGTACACCGCCGACGAGCTGTTCTTCACCGGCTCCGCCGCCGAGGTCACCCCGATCCGCTCCGTCGACGACACCGAGATCGGCGCGGGCACCCGCGGCCCGGTCACCGAGGAGCTGCAGCAGGCGTTCTTCGACCTCGTCGAGCGGCGGACCGACGACCACGACGACTGGTTCACGTACCTGTAGGCGACGCGGTCTCGGACGCTCCGCGGTGCGTCGGGTTGCCTCGCGCCGCGCGCCGTGCCCCCTTCTCTCACGCGACTTCCGGCGCGCTCAGTCGTTGCCGCCGTCCGTCGAGGGGCGCTCCGACTCTCCGGGTGTGCCGTCGGTGCGGACGCCGCCGACGCCGCCCGGGCGACCGGGGCCGTCGTCGGGAGGCGCCTCCTCATGAACGGGGACTTGATGCGCGGACTCGGCGAAGCCGGCCGAGAGGACGCGGGTCATCCCCTCCTCGACGGTCTCGCCGGTCTCCTCGATGCGCTCGGGTTCGACCTCGATGACGAAGCCGGTGGTGATGTTCGGCGCCGTCGGCATGAACAAGACGATCTTCCCGTCGCGAGTCTTCTTGCCGGTCCGGAACGCCGTCATGCGGATCCCCGGCCACGTCTCGATGTACACCGGGCTCTGGAGCTCGTCCGTCCCGGAGACGGCCGTCTCGATCGCGAGCTTGGAGGCGTTGTAGACGACGCGTAGCGCCGGGATCCGGTTGATGGCGCCGTCGACGGCGGACTCCGCGATCCGTCCGAACGTCGTCCGCATGAAGTAGCCGACCGCGAGGACGACGGTCGCGAACACCGCGAGCGCGATGATCACGCGGGAGATCGGCTCCAGCGGGCCGGGGATGATCGCGGGCTGGAGTCCCTCGATGAGGGGGATCGAGGCGATGTAGCGGTAGATCCACTGAATGACGAGGAGGAGGACTAGGAGGGGCGCCAACACGATGAGCCCGCTGGCGAAGTCGCGTTTCCACGTGGACATCTATCGCGTTGGTATGCGGCGTCGACCCTTAAGAGGGCTTCTACCGGACCGCTCGGCGAGCGGGGGGTCGACGAGCACGTCGACCGCGAATGCGCCGGACGACGGACTCACCGACCCGCGACGGCGCGCAGCGCGAACGTCAGGTTCTCCCGGCGCTCGCGGACGCGCCGGTAGAAGTAGGAGAGCCACTTGTCGCCGTACGGCTCGTACTGGACCACGTCGACGCCCTGCGCGGCGAGGTCGCGCTGGGCGTCCTCCCGGACCCCCATCAGCATCTGCACCTCGTAGTCGGTGCCGTGGTCGCGTGCGAGCCGGTCGGCCAGCGAGATCATCGCGGGGTCGTGGCTGCCGACGGCGACGCCCCGGTCCCGGCGCTCGAAGAGGAAGCGGAGGTCCTCGCGGTACGCCTCGTCGACCCGCGACTTCTCCGTGTACGCGACCGACGCCGGCTCGTCGTACGCCCCCTTCACGAGCCGGATCTCGCCTGGGACGTCGACGAGGCGGTCGAGGTCCTCCCGGGTGCGCCTGAGGTTGGACTGGACGCACTGGCCGACGCTCCACGGGTAGTCGGCGGCGATCGATTCGAAGGCGTCGAGGGTGGCGTCGGTGGTGTCGGCGTCCTCCATGTCGCACCAGACGAAGGCGTCGAGCTCGTGGGCGCGAGCGACGATCTCGCGGTAGTGCTCCTCGAACAGATCGGCGGAGACCTCGAGCCCGATCTGGGAGGGCTTCACCGAGACGCGGGCGTCGAGGCCGCTGTCGGCGATGTCGTCGATCAGTCCGAGGTAGGCGTCGACGTCGGCGCGGGCGTCGGCGGGGTCGTCGTAGTGCTCGCCGAGCAGGTTGACGACGACGGCGACGCCGTCCTCGTTACACGCCCGGACGTGGTCGAGGACTTCCGGGACGCTCTCGCCGGCGACGAAGCGGCGCGCGATCGGAGGGATCATACCGGCTATGAGGGCGGCGACGACTTCACTGTTGTCGAAACGGGCGGTCTCGGTGACCGTCGACCGGTGTCGTGGCCGCGCGACCGCACACGAGTTCGCCCGCGTAACCGCTCGAGAGATCGCCCGCGTAACCGCCCGAGAGATCGCCCGCGAGGACCGCCGGGCGAGACGGATCGTGGTTTATAAATCGACGACAGGAGTGGACCGAGTATGATCGGTTCGCTCGTCGCGACGGCGTTCTGGGCGATGGTGCCCGCGTACGTGCCCAACAACGCCGCGGTGCTCGCCGGCGGCGGCCGTC
The DNA here is from genome assembly GCF_002252965.1 of Halorubrum sp. Ea1. NCBI lineage: Archaea > Methanobacteriati > Methanobacteriota > Halobacteria > Halobacteriales > Haloferacaceae > Halorubrum > Halorubrum sp. Ea1. Next base: position 106,932 of record NZ_NHPG01000028.1, on the reverse strand, counting down.
CCATCGACGGCGGTCGGGAGTGGCGCGGGGCGCGCCTGCTCGGCGACGGGAAGACGTGGCGCGGCACGGCGGTCGGCACCCTCGTGGGGGTCGTCCTCGCGCTGGCGCTCAACGCGCTCAACGACCCCGCGAGCGCCGCCCTCGGGGTCGAGCTCCCGACGTTCGCGCTCCCCGCGGCGGTCGCGCTCGCGTTCGGCGCGATGTGCGGCGACATCGGCGCCTCCTTTCTCAAGCGACGCTCGGGGCGCGAACGCGGCGCGGCGTTCCCCGGGCTGGACCAGCTCGACTTCGTCGCCGGGGCGCTGCTGGCCGTCTTCGTCGTCGACACCGACTGGGCGCTGGCGACGTTCACGCCCGGGGTCCTGGCGGCCGTCCTCGTGATGACGCCCGTCCTCCACGTGGTCACGAACGTCGGCGCCTACCTCCTCGGGCTGAAGAACGAGCCCTGGTAGGCGGGGCGGCCGGGCCGTCGGGACCGCCCGACTGCGAACGACCGCACCCTCGCCCCCGACTGCGAACGACCGCACCCGTCACCGGCGCGCGCCGTTCGGAGAGCGAGAGGTGAGAATGCGAGAGGTGAGAATAGTTCACACGAGCCGCGGCGCGACGCGCTGATGTAGGGACACGAACACCTTCGGACGAGATAACCGATCGTTCGTGGTCGATATGACGGTTCAGTGAGAACCACGAGAAAATATATATACTCGCGTGCCATTGACTAGCATGCATGTCTAGTAGTGCACCCAGTTCGGACGACGACGTGCTCGACGAGTTCCTGTCCGATCGCGGCCACGAGACCGAGATCGTACGCTGGGAGCGATCCTATAACAAGCTTCAGTGTCCGGAGTGTGGTGCGCTCCACCCCGAGGGAACGGCGCGGTGTGACGTCTGCGACTGGCGCCCGACCTGACGCCGACGACGGCGCACGGGCGGTGAGCGGTTTTCTTTCGGTTGCACTCGGCGGCAGTATTATGTGTCATCAATCGATAGTGACGACCATGCCGACCTGCCAGAACTGCGGTTCGTTCGTCACGACCGATTACGTTCGGGTGTTCACCCCGAACGAGGTCGACCGTCCCCGCGTCTGCCCGGCCTGCGAGGACCTCGTCCGCGACGGCGCCGACGTTCGGGAAGCGCGCGCGACGCGAAGCAACTGACCTATCAGTCGACGGGATCGTAGCGTTTCGACGGGAGCGACGCCGAGCCACGGCGTGTGAACTACCCCACCCTACTCGCTCACGGCTAACGCCGGTCGCTGCTTGAGGGTTGGGCTTCCTGTTTCCACGACGCGCTTTGCAGATACGGGTGTATCCACAGGGAGCGCAGTCTCAACAGGCGTTACTTCGGAGTGTCCCACTCCTAAATCTTCGAGACCACGAGAAAGGATGTTCCACGCCGCATTCGCGTCCCTATCCGCCTCGAACCCACACGCGGGACACGATTGTTCACGAACCCACAGCGGTTTGTCTGTCTTGACACCGCAGGACGCGCATATTTTTGTTGTGTTTTTCGGGTCAACCGCAACGAAATGCGTTCCCTCGCGCTCGCACTTGTACTCGAGCATCCGTGGGAATGTCCCCCACGCAGCTCCCGCTCGATTGCGAGAGTTGCCGGGAAGTTCAAGCAGTCCCTTTGCGTCCAAGTCCTCGACCGCCACCAAATCGTACTCGGTGGCGTAGTAGTTCGACAACTTGTGGAGGAAGTCTCGTCGCTTCCGCTTCAGGTCAGCGTGGCGTTCGGCTACGACCTTTCGCTGTTTCTCCCAGTTGTTCGAGCCGTATTCCTTTCGGGAGAGGTCGCGTTGGGCGCGTTCGAGTCGGTTGCGCTCCTCGCTGAAGTCAGGACTCTCGATGGCGTACCCATCGGTGTCGTGGGCGTACTTGATAATCCCCACATCGATACCGACGACCTTCGCGGGCGTCTCCGGTTTGTTGGGGGAGTCTTCGTCCACGTCGATACCGAACGTAGCGTACCACTCCCCCGTTGGCTCCCGTTTGATGGTGACCTGTTTGATGATCGCGTTCTCAGGGATGTCTCGATGGAGGCGAATTGGAATCTCGCCGATTTTGCTCAACCACAGCACGGACCGACCACTCGTATTCTTGAGTTCGAAGCCGGACTGGTTGTAGGTAAGCGACCGATACTCCCGGGGAGGTTTCCACTTGAGCATCCCCACAGCGCGTCCGTTCTCTTTCTGTGTTTTGAGCGTGGAGAGGTTGTCGTAGACACGCTTGACGATCATCTGCAACACTTTCGAGTGAACGTCTTCGAGGTCGTCCCACCACGATTTGAGATCGGGGAGTCGTCCCTGCACCTCGTAGCGTGCAGGAATGTCGTCTGCGTCGTTGAGCAGGTAGAGGACATGGTTGTACAGTTGCCTACAGGTATCGACATGGTAGCAGAGTTCCTGGTGGAGGGCTTCTGACGGGTCGAGTCGATACTTGTAGTTGTACTGCATGGCCTACTGGTCTGAGTCGGGGTCAGAGACGCGGACGACCTTCACGTCGGCCCCACGCCAGCGTTTGGGAACGATGACGTGGGCACTATTACCAGACGGTTTTGCAGTGCCGTCAAGCACTTCCTCGCCTTCGATTTCAAATCTATCCATCACCAATGTATATACATTATATATACATAAAGATGACGGGCGGCTGTGGATCGGTCGTTGTAGAGTATTTAGAAACAACGACGGCGCTGTATCCTTCCACTGCGCTACTCAGGCTTCTCCCTGCGTTCTCTTTGAGGAAGAGGACTTAGCGCTTGAAAAAGCGTTAAGGAGAACCGGGATCAGGGATACACAATGACCGAGCCCACGGTGACGCGACTGTTCGGCGGTCCGGGCAGCGGGAAGACCACGGCGCTACTGGATCGCGTCGAGGGGATCCTCGAGGACGGCGACGCCGACGTCCGCGACGTGCTCGTCGTCTCGTACACGCGCGCGGCCGCCGCCGAGATCCGCGAGCGCCTCGCGGAGCGGCTCGACGTCTCCCCGCGCAGCCTCCAGGGGAACGTCAGCACCATGCACGCGAAGGCGTACGAGCTGTTGGACCTCTCCCGCGGCGACGTCGTCGGCGAGGACGACAAGGAGGCGTTCTGTGAGGAGTACGGCATCGAGTTCGAGGACCAGCACGGCGGCGCCGGCCGCCGGACCGCCCGGTCGACGACGATCGGGAACAAGATCATCGCCACCTCGCAGTGGCTCCAGCGCACCGAGCGCGACGTCGCCGACTGGTACGACGTGCCATTCCAGTGGAACGTCGAGGAGGTCCGGCTCCCGCCCGAGGAGGACCCCAACGCCCAGCAGGGGAACAAGTACACGCCGACGTGGCCCTCCGACGACGACCGGATCGACATCCCCGAGACGATCCGCGCGTGGCGGACCTACAAGGGCGACAACGACCTCGTCGGCTTCGCGGACATGCTCGAACGGGTCGCGCAGCGGTCGCTCGTCCCCAGCGTCGACTACCTGATCATCGACGAGTTCCAGGACATCACGACGCTGCAGTACAACGTCTTTCAGGAGTGGCGGCCGCACATGAAGAAGGTGCTCATCGCCGGCGACGACGACCAGGTCGTCTACGCGTGGCAGGGCGCCGACCCCGACCTCCTCCTCGACACCGACGTCGACGAGGACGTCGTCCTCCCGAACTCCTACCGGCTCCCCTCCGAGATCCTCAACGTCGTCAACGCGGAGATCCGCCACATCGACAAGCGCCAGGAGAAGGACCTCCACCCGCGCAAGGAGGGCGGCACCGTCGAGGCGATCCAGTCGCCGTCGATGATCGAGCTCGTCCGGAACGTCCGGTACACGGTCGAGGACGACGAGGGCGACGTGATGTGCCTGTTCCGCGCCCGGTACCAGATGTTCGACTTCATCGACGAGTTCATCGACCACGGGATCCCGTTCACGATGCTCACCGACGGGCGGATGTGGACCGACCGCGTGCAGGACTACGTCAGCGCCATCGAGAAGTCCGAGGCGGGCGATCCCGTCAACGGGCTGGAGGCCCGGCGGCTCGCCGACATGCTCCAGGACTCCGCGTTCGGGACCCACGACCGCGACGAGTTCTACGACTTCCTCGACGACCGCGAGGAGGCCGCCGACGCCGACGACGTCTCGCTGATCGAGGTGACAGCCGACGAGCTCGACGAGCACATCCCGTTCATGCCGGACACCGCGAGCGCCGACGACATGGTCCGGAAGGTGACGAGCTTCCAGCGGAAGTCGATGGGCGCGTACTTCGACGGCGACTACGGGGGAATGGACCCGACCCGCGTCCGCGTCGGCACCATCCACTCCGCGAAGGGCCGCGAGGCCGACCACGTGTTCGTCGCGACCGACCTCACCGAGAAGGTCGTCGAGCAGATGGCGGCCTCCATCGACGACCCGACCGACGTCGAGGGCGTCGACGAGTTCACGAAGGCGACGAGCCCCGTCCCCGTCCTCACCGACAACGAACGTCGGGTGTTCTACGTCGGGATGTCCCGCGCCCGCGAACGGCTCGTCATCATGGAGAGCCTGATAAGCGGGGCGCCGACGCTTCCGATCAGCGTCCTCCTGTTCAACGAGCTCCGCGACGAGACCCCCGAAGAGCTCATCGAGGAGGTCCAGGCCGAGCTGGCGGTCCCCGAACCGGAGCCGTGAGCGACGGGGGAGACGAGGGCGACGACGCGGAAAGCGACGACGCGTCCGCCGGAACCACTCACGCGCTCCGACCCCTCCGCACCGATCTCGCTCCGGTCGTCGAGGCGGTCGAGGCCACCGGTGCCGACGCGTTCGTCGCGGTCGGCGACCGCTTCGACGACGACCTCCGGTACCTCACCCGATTTTCGGGACCGGATCGGCCGTACGCGCTGGTCGTGGTCCCGGACGGCGCGAGCGGCGACGACCGGGAAAACGGGGCCGACGTCGGCCGCGCCGTCTGCTGTGCCCCCGCCCTGTTCGACGAGCAGGCCCGGCGCGAGTTCGTCGCCGGCGCGAGGGCTCGGGGCGACGGCGAGGACGACGATCCCGGCGACGGCGAGGACCCCGGCGACGAGACCAATGCCCACGACGGCGTCGCCCGCGAGGTGCGGACCGAGAACGTCGGCGACCACGCCGGGGAGCGCGCGGCCGCGGCGGTCGCCGAGTTGGTCGACGGATCGGACACCGACCACACCCTCCTCGTCCCGTCGTCTGTCCCTCACGACGCCGCCGTCTACCTCGAACGCGCCGGCAACGAGCTTTCGTCGACCGACGCGGTGACGGCGGCGCGGGCGCGGAAGACCGACGCCGAGCTGGACCGCCTCCGCCGCGCCCAGCGCGCGACGGCCGCGGGGATGGCGCGTGCCGAGACCGTGCTGGCGGACGGCGAGGCCGGCGAGGACGAGGCGGGGAGACCGGTCCTCCGCTGGGAGGGCGCCCCCCTGACGACCGAGCGGCTCCGCCGAGAGGTGAACGCGGCCCTCGCCGCGCGGGGCGTCCGGGACGCGGGCAACACCGTGATCGGCGCCGGCCCGTCGGCCGCGGACCTCCACTACGTCGGCGACGAGCCCGTCCGACCGGGCGAGACTGTCCTCCTCGATATCTCGCCGCGGGGGCCCGACGGCTACTACGGCGACATGACCCGGACGTTCGTCGTCGACGGGGACGGCGGCTGGGAGCGCCGCGCGTACGTCGCGGTCGAGTCGGCGCGCGAGACCGCGCTCGCGGAGGTCGAGCCGGGCGTCCCGGCGAAGACCGTCCACGGCGAGGCGGCCGCCGAGCTGGCCGCCTACGGCTTCGACCCGAACGCCGGCGAGGGGGAGACGGGGTTCACGCACGGCACGGGCCACGGCGTTGGCGTGAGCCTCCACGAGTCGCCGTCGCTGACCGGCGCCGGCGAGCTGCGGCCGGGCCACGTCGTGACGGTCGAGCCCGGCGTCTACGGGCCGGACGTCGGCGGCGTCAGGCTGGAGGACCTCGTCGTCGTCACCGACGACGGGTACGAGATCCTGGCGGAGTACCCGTTCGGGATCGTGCCGGAGAAGCGCGGGTGAGCGGCGGATAGCTACGACCGCTGTTTGAGCTACCGGCGCCACTTTTCGGCCGCCGGTCGAACGCCGAGACGCATGCGATCCGATCCCTCCATCAGAACCGGCGAGACTGCCGGCTCCGAGTCGGTGCGGCGTATCGCGAGGAAGAGACTCCCGACCGCGGTGACGCTTCTGGTCGCCGCGTTCGCGCTCGTCGGCGTCGTCGTCGCCGGGACCGGAGCCGTCGCCGCCGACGGAACCGCCGACCTCGACGCGGACGTCGTCACCGTGGGCGAGGACGGAACCGCCGAGATTCCCGTCGAAACCGACGGCGTCGACGCGTTCGAGGTCGTTGTCGGCGGCGAAGAGGAGGCCGGGTACGAGCTCCGCGCCACCGTGACGCCGGACGGCGACGGCGTCACGACCCTCGTCTTCGACCACGCCCGAACCGGCGGGGGCGGCGCCACGCTGACGGCCGACGGCGGCGCCGAAGTCGAGACCGACTACGAGACCTCCCTCAGCGAGGAGATCGCTCCCGGTAGCTACGACGCGGAGGTGCTCGTCGGCGGCGACACCGTCGACGTCGGTACCCTCGTCGTCGAAGACGCAACGGGCGGGGAGGGCGAAAACGACGGAAGCGACGGAGACGACGCAGACGGAAGCGACGGAGACGACGCAGACGGAAGCGACGGAGACGACGCAGACGGGAGCGACGGAGACGACGCAGACGACGCAGACGACGCAGACGGAAGCGATGGCGGATCGGCCGAGCCTGCCACGGTCACCGAGGCGGACGTCGAAGCGGCCGACATCGTCGTCGCTCCGGCGGAGAGCGAGGTGAGCGTGCCGGTGGCGGTCGACGACGGCGAGACCGTGAACCTCCGGATCCGCTCGGCCGGAGACGCGAGCCCGGCCTTCCTCATGACGGAGGAGGCGTCCGTCGAGAACGGCACGGCGAGCGCGACGTTCGACCTGAGCCGGACGAGCCACGGCGACCGCGCGACGCTGACCGTCCGCGGGAACGAGGCGGTCAACGAGTCGGACTCCCGCGAGGTGCTCATCGTCGACGAGGAGGTCGGCGTCGAGGGGAGCGGCGGCCTCGACCTCGAGACGCCCGGGTTCGGAGTCGTCGCCGGCGGGCTCGCGGTTCTCGCCGTCACGCTCGCGGCCCGGCGGCGGGAGTGAAAGCCGGACCGAGCTACTTCTCGATCGAATCGCCCTCGGAGCCGGCGGCGTCGTCTTCCCCCCGGAGCTGTCGAGGGAGCAGTCCCGAGACCAGCCCGCGGAGGATCCGGGCCGGGTCGAGGAAGTACTGCGGGAGCACGACCATCGCGACGGCGACGACGAGCAGTCCGGCGCCGAGCGCGATCTCGCCGGCGGCCAGCCGGATGACGGCGTAGTTCGCGAGCGGCAGCGCGAAGACGAGCGACGCCGCCAGCCCGATCATATCCATCAGGCCAAGGTTCATTGACCCCCGATTCGCGCCCGGCGTTCAAAAGCGACGCGGCGGCGGTCGCTCGGGCGCCGCCGACGGCGGCACGGCGCCCGGTCGCGTCGAACCGCCGGCCGTCCCGGAGCGCGAGCCGCCCCGAACACCGAACCGATATGTGTCGCGCGCGCCCAGATCGGGTATGTTCACCGGCATCGTCGAGGACACCGGCACGGTCCGCGACCGGACCGAGACCGCGGACGGGCTCCGACTTCGGATCGGCGTCGACGGGTTCGACGACCTCCACCACGGCCAGTCGATAAGCGTCAGCGGCGTCTGTCTCACGGTCGAGGAGTACGCGGTCCGCGACGAGGGGTCGGACGCCGGCGGCGACTGGTTCGAGGTGTTTCTCGCGAGCGAGACGGTCGCGAAGACGTACCTCGGCGACGTCGGCGAGGGCGACGCGGTCAACGTCGAACGCGCGATGCCCGCCGACGGCCGGTTCGACGGCCACGTCGTGCAGGGCCACGTCGACACCGTCGCCGAGGTGACGGGGATCGAGCGCGTCGGCGAGGACTGGCGGTTCGCGTTCGCGATCCCCGAGGGCCACGCGGACTACCTCGTCGACAAGGGGTCGGTGACGCTCGACGGCATCTCGCTGACGGTCGCCGAGAAGCGCGACGGCGAGTTCGACGTCGCGATCATCCCGACGACCTACGAGCTCACGACGCTCTCGGAGAAGTCGGTCGGCGACCCGGTCCACCTGGAGGTCGACGTGATCGCGAAGTACGTCGAGAACATGGTCGACGGGTACGCGGGGTAGCCGGCGTCCGGGGCGAGACGATACCGGTCGCTTCAGGCGTCCTTCGCGCCCTTCACCGTCTCGCGGACGGCGTCGACGCCCTCGTCGTGGAGCAGGTCGCCGACGACGATCACGTCGCTGTGGGCGGCCATCTCGTTCGCGGACTCGTAGTCGCCGATCCCGCCGCCGTAAAAGAGCGTGGCGTCGTCGAGCGCGTCGTGCGCGGCCGAGACCTTCTCCGTGTCGCCGAAGGTGCCCGAGTACTCGACGTAGACGATCTCCTGGCCGAACATCCGCTCGGCGACCTTCGCGTACGCCCCCACGTCGTCGGCCGCGAGGTCGCAGTTCGCGTTCGTCAGCTCGGCGACCGCGGCGTCCGGGTTGAGGACGATGTACGCCTCGGTGTGCGTCCGGTCCCAGTCGAGCTCGTCGATCCGGACCCACTCCTTGTGGGCGCCGGTGATCCAGAAGGGCCCGCCGGCGTTGAACACGGTCGGGATCAGGTAGCCGTCGAGCGCCGGCGAATCGACGACGACGCCCGGGTTCGACGGCTCCTGATACAGCGGGACGTCGTACTCGGCCGCGGCGTCGACGACGCGCGTCATCTTCTCCGCGGTGATGTCGAGGGTCCCGCCGATCTCGATCGCGTCGGTGCCGGTGCGGCAGACGTCCTCGAAGGTCTCGCCGTCCCGCAGCTCCTTGTCGGGATCGACCTTCAGCACGTGGTCCCAGTCGTCCCACGGGTTACTCATCGGAAACGACTCCACCGGGCGGCACCAAAAAGGTGCGGAACCTGCCCCGCCGCTCCCCGGACGGGCGGCCCCGCTCGTCGTTCCGTCCGGCGCACCGACGCGGCCGACGCGCCGCTCAGAGGAGGTCGTCGAGCTCGTCGTTGTCGAACGCCGCCGCGGGGTCCGGCTCCGCCTCCGGCTCGTCGCGGACCGCCTGTCGGGCGCGCTCGAGGAACGCCTCGACCCGGCGGGAGCGCTCGACGCCGCCGAGCAGCACGAGCGCCGCGATCCGGTCGGAGTCGAGCGGGAAGTCGCCGCCCCGCACCTGCATCGAGCCGGTCTCCTCCTGCAGCCACTTGCGGGCCTTCTCCGCGCCCTTCCGGGAGATGCGGTCGGGGTCGCCGGCGACGGCGACGAGGGCGGCGTCGGCCTCGGTCGCGTTCGGGAGCGACATCCCGGTCATCACCGCGCTCCTGACGGTGCTCATCACGGTCGTGACGTTCTCCTCGGGGTCCTCGGCCGCCGGCGCCGAGGCGAACCCGACCGCCGCCATCCCCCCGGCCCGCAGCGTGTTTATTACCTCGCTGGTGTCGACGACCGACTCGGCGACGCCCTCGACCGACTCGCCGGCGGCCAGGAGGAGGCCGACGCGTCTCGCCATCGACTCGTTGATCGCCGCGAAACCGCCCTCCATCGACTCTCCCGAGGAGCGCCACGCGTCGTTGTCGAGCAGGATCGTCGCGTCCGCCTCCCGGACCAGCGTCTTGAGCGACCGGCCCGCGTTCACTTGGTACATAGCCCCCTCGTCGCGACCGGGGAGGATCCCGACCGCGTACACCGGCACGTCGTACACCCGGCTCAGCTCCCGGACGAGCACCGGCGCGCCGCCGGAGCCGGTGCCGCCGCCGAGCCCGGCGACCACGAACAGCGCCTCGGCCTCCGCGGTCACCTTCGACGCGAGCGCGTCGAGCACCTCGACCGCGTCCTCGTCCATCACCTCGGCGCCGAGCTCGTTGTCGCCGCCGACGCCGTGGCCGTTCACCCGCGACTGCCCGACGAGGACCGTGTCGAGCGGGAGCGGGTCGAGGTCCGTCGCGGCCGTGTTGACCGCGAGCGCGTCGAGCACCGCGCCGTAGCCGGCGTCGGCGTCGAACTGCGCGAGGGCGGTCGTGAGCTTCCCGCCCGCCTGCCCGACGCCGAGGAGGACTGCCTTCATGATCGAACGGTAACCGATCCGGAGTATTACGCTTTCCCCCCGAGATTTAAATGCGAAATCGAGGCCAGTCGCGAGCATGTCGAACGCCACCGACGAGAGAAGTCGGACGTCGGGCCGCGGGGAGAGGCCGACCGCCGAGGGCGACGAGACCGCTGGCGCCGGCGGACCGAGCGACGGAAGCAGCGGAGACCGGCTCGGAGAGCGACTCAGCGCGGTCGAGCGAGCCCTGACCGGGTCCGACGCGGCCGTCGCGGACCTCGGCGACGGCGCCGCCGCGGCCGCGGAGCGCGAGGCGCTGGAGTCGCGCGTCGAGGAGCTCGAGTCGCGCGTCGAGGAGCTGGAGGCCGCCACGCAGGCGATCCGGGGGTACGTCGGATCGATTCGAGCGGTCAACCGCGAGGTCGAGCGGCGGGCCGACCTCGCGCTGGCGAGGGCGAGCCGCGGCGAGGACGCCGGCACGGAGACCCGACTCCAGAGCGGCGGCGCGACCGCCGACGCCGTGCCGAGCGAGGACGCCCTCGACGCCGCCGTCCCGTCGGACGCCGCCGATCGGAACGGCGGGGTGGGACGGGGCGACGCGAGGCGGTCGGACGACGCGGACGGATCGTGGCGGGACGAGGCGCTGGACCGGCTCCGTGAGTCCCTGTAAGCTGGACCGGGGAGCGGGAACCGGGATCGCGGCGCGAGTCGAGACGGAGGCCGGCGAGCCGTGATCCGCGTCGTCCTCACGGTCCTCGTCGCCGTCGCCCTCCTCGCGGCCGCGACCCCGGCGCTGGAAGACGCCCGGGCGACCACGACCGCCGAGCGGATCGACGCCGAGGCGGACCGCGTCGAGCGGGCCGTCGGCGGCCTCGTCGCGGGCTCCGTGAGCGTCGCGGACCCGTCGCTCGCCGCGCGGACGACCGTCACCGTCCGCGTCCCGAGCGGGTTCGGAGCGGCGCCGATCGACCGCGTCGCGATCGTGGAAACGGGGGCCAGCGGAGAGACGGTCGGCGCGGAGGCGAACGTCGCCGAGGAGACGTCACCCGGCCCGGACGTCGCGCTCCGGTATCGGATCGACGGCGGGCCCGAACGAACCGCGCCGATCGGTCCCGGCGGCACGGACGCGACCGTGTCGGTCGACGGCGGCGCGATCGCGCTCCGACCGGGCGGCGAGAGCCGACTGGCCCTCCGGCTCGTCGACGACGGCGGACCGACCGTCCGGGTCACCAGGGTAGGGTGATCGCTTATATACGATGCCGGGAGCACGCCCGCCGTGAACCTCGATCTCCCCTCGCTGTCGCGGATCGGCGGCGGCGAGCCCTCGCTGCGATCGCTGCCGTGGAGCGACGCCGATCGCGACTGCCGGTGCGAGCCGACGTTCAGAGAGCCGGTCGGAACGGGCGTCGGCGACCGCGTCGTGCTGGCGGTCGACGCCGGTGACTGCCCGGGGCGCGGCGACCTCGCCGAGAGCCCTGACTGTCTGGCGACCGTCATCGAGGCGCTCGCGGAGCGCGACGCCGAGGTGATCAGGACCCGTCATCGCGGGCGCGTGCGGGCCTACGCCGGGCGGGCCGCCGCGTGTCTCGTCGCCGCGGGCCGGTTCCGCGAGCGCGTCGGGTTCCACGAGACGCGGCTCGCCGACCGCGTGCTGCGCGATCCGGTCGGCGCCGCTCGGGAGGCCGCCGGACGCGAGGGACCGCCGGCCCGGATCGCCGCGGAGACCGGGCTGTCGGCGATCGTCGAAGGGGCAGACGAGGTCGGAGACGTGCTTCGGGCACACGCCGGGCCCCGAATCGCGGCGGCGCGGATCGCGACCGCGCCGCCGCCGGGGGCCGCGCTCGCCGACCGCTGGGATCTCGACACCGGCGCGACCGTCCGGCTGTACGAGGGGTCGGGACCGCTCCGGACGTACCACCTCACGCCGCCGGTTCGAGAGCTCGACGACGGGGCCGTCGAGCGGCTCGACGACGCCAAGCGACGGCTGCTCGACGATCCGACCGGGGGCGGGCGAGCGCCCGGCCGCGCGGTCCGGACGGCCGCCGAGGACGGCGATCCCGTCTCGACGCTGACCGATGTGCTCCGGCGGCACACGCGCGGGTACGGGGCGTTCGAACACGTGTTCGCCGACGAGCGCGTGAGCGACGCGACGCTCTCGGCGCCCGTGACCGAGAACCCGCTCCGCGTCGTCGTCGACGGCGAGCGCTGCCGGACGAACGTGCGACTCCCGCCCGAGGGGGCCGCCACGCTCGCGTCCCGACTCCGGCGGACCAGCGGGCGGGGGTTCTCTCGGGCGAGCCCCACGCTCGACGCGACCCTGGAGACGGACGCCGGCCGGGTCCGCGTGGCCGCGACGACGGACCCCGCCAGCGACGGGCTCTCGTTCGCGTTCCGCCGCGGTGATCCCGACGCGTGGACGCTCGCACGACTCGTCGACGCAGGGACGCTCACGCCGGCGGCCGCCGGGCTCCTCTCCGTCGCCGTCGAGCGGGGCGTGACGGGGCTCGTGGCCGGCGGGCGGGGTGCGGGAAAGACGACCGCGCTCGGTGCCCTCCTCTGGGATCTTCCCGCGGAGTCGCGGTCGATACTGATAGAGGACACGCCCGAGCTCCCGACGAGCGCCCTAGCGACCGCCGGGCGAGACGCGCAGCGGCTCTGCGTCGGCGACGGGGCGGAGCCGTCGCCGAGCGACGCGGTCCGGACCGCGCTCCGGCTCGGCGGCGGTGCGATCGTCGTGGGGGAGGTCCGCGGCGAGGAGGCGCAGGCCCTCTACGAGGCGATGCGCGTCGGCGCGGCCGGCGAGACGGTGCTCGGGACGATCCACGGGGAGGACCCCGCCGCCGTCCGGGAGCGGGTGGTCTCCGACCTCGGCGTGTCGCCCTCGTCGTTCGCGGCGACCGACCTGATCGTTCTCCTCGACGACCACCGCGTCGACGTGATCGCCGAGGTAGTCGGTCACGAGGACGGCGCCGCGTTCGAATCGCTGTTCGAGCGCACGGACGAGGGACTGACGCCGACCGGGCGGGTCGACCGCGGCGAGAGCCGACTCCTCGATCGTCTCGCGGGACCCGACGAGACGTACGCGTCGATCAGGGCGGCCGTCGGGGGACGGGGCGAGCGGATCCGCGAGGCGGTCGCCACCGGTCGGACGGAGCCGGAGCGGTACGTCGACTCCGTCGGCGCGAGCGGTGAGATCGAATGACCGGAGCGGTCGACGAAGCGACCGACGGCTCGCCGACGGCACCCCCGAGCGAGGGGGTCGACGCGAACGAGTCGGCAGAGCTCCGGCGCGCGGTCGCGTTCCTCGGCTGGGAGGCCTCGGCCGAACGAGTCGTCGAGCTCGGGTATCGGGTCGGGCTCGGGGTCGGCCTCCTCTGTGCCGTCGCGCTCTCGGCGTTCGTCGGCCCGGTTCCGGGTGCGCTCGCTGGGCTCGCCGGAGGGTTGGCGGCGACTCACGCGGTCCATCGAGCACCGGTGGGGCTCGCCGCGCTCCGTCGGACTAGAGCGCTCGGTGCGGCCCCCGGTCTCGTCGGCCGTCTCGTGTTACGGATGCGACTGGACCCGTCGGCGGAACGCGCGGTTCGGTTCGCCGCCCGCACCGGGGACGGACCGCTCGCGGACGGGCTGGCGCGTCACGAGCGCGGGAGCGCGGACGGGCCGACGAGCGGGCTCCGGGCGTTCGCCCGCGAGTGGCGACCGTGGTTCCCCGCGATCGACCGCGCCGCCGCGTTAGTGCGGACGGCCGCGTCAGCGCCGGCAGAGCGGCGGGGACGGTGTCTGGACCGCGCGCTCGACGCGACGATCTCCGGGACGACCGACCGGCTCGCGGCGTTCGTCGGCAAGGTCCGCGGCCCCGTCTCGGCGCTGTACGCCTTCGGCGTGCTCCTCCCGCTGGCCCTGATAGCTCTGCTACCCGCGGCGGCCGCGTCCGGCGTTCCGGTCGGGTCGAGGGTCGTCGCCGGACTCTACCTCGTCGTGCTCCCCGCCGGACTGTTCGCCGCGTCGGCGTGGCTGCTCTCGCGCAGACCGGTCGCGTTCGCGCCGCCGTCGATCGACGGCGACCACCCGGACGTCCCCGAGCGGGCGCAACACGCCGCCGCGGCAGGCGCGGCCGCCGGAGTCGCCGCGGCCGCGATCGCCGCGCGGCTAGTCACCGGGTGGGCCGCACCCGTGGCCGGGGTCGGCGTCGGGGCGGGGACGGCGCTCCTCGTCGGCGTGCGACGCCGGCGGGCCGCGCTCGCTGAGATCCGGGCCGTCGAACGGGGGCTCCCGGACGCCATGACGGTCATCGGCGGCGACGTGGCCGAGGGCGTCGCGGTCGAGACGGCGATCGCGAACGCCGGCGAGCGGCTCGACGGGGCGACCGGCGAGCTGTTCGAGCGCGCCGGGCGCCGAAGCGAGACCCTCCGAGTCGGCGTGCGGGAGGCGTTCCTCGGCCGGGGCGGCCCCGCGGTTCCGGTCCCGTCGCCGCGGGTCCGGGGCGCGGTCGCGCTGCTCGCCGTCGCCGCCAGGGAGGGTCGCCCGGCCGGCGACGTGCTCCTCGAGCTCGCCGACCAGCTCGAGGAGCTCCGGGCGCTCGAAACCGACGCGCGACGTCAGCTCGCGACCGTGACGGGCACGCTGACGAACACCGCGGCGGTGTTCGCGCCGCTCGTCGGCGGTGCGACGGTCGCGCTCGCCACGGGGGTCGACGCCGTCGACGCCGGGGGACTGGGCGCCGGAGCGACCGCCGGCGCGGACGCGCTCGGTGTCGGGGGCGGCGGTACTGGTGCCGGCGGCGGGAGCGCGGCCGAGGCGACCGCGGAATCCGGCACCGGAGCGCTCTCCGTCCCGGTACTCGGCCGGATCGTCGGCGCCTACGTGCTGATCCTCGCGGCGCTGCTCACCGCGCTGGCGACCGGGCTGGAGCGCGGCTTCGACCGGACGCTGGTGGCCTACCGCGTGGGGATCGCGCTGCCGACTGCGACGGCGACGTACCTCGTCGCGTTCGCGGGCGCGGGAGCGCTGCTGTAACGACCGGACCGCAGCCGCGTGTCCTCGCCGATCATTTAAATACCAAGCCGCGGCCAGCCGGCCCGTGTTCGAGACTCACCTCGACGCGACGTACGCGTGGCTCGGCCTCGCCGTGGTGAGCGTCGCGACGGCCGGCGTCGCCGCGACGCTCCCGGCGTCGCCGCCGCCGGACGCGGCCGGCGTCGCGCACACGATCGAGACGGTAGCCGGCGGAGAGTACCCCGCGACGGCGGAACACGGGATCGCGGCGGACCGAATCCGACTCACGCCGCGGTCGGTCTCGCTCGGCGGAGACGGGGGAGACGCACGGGCGCCGCTCCACGCGCCGCGGGTGACGCCGGTCCCACCGGTCGATCGAAGCGGAAGTGGGGACCGGCTTCGGCGGGTCCTCGACGGCGTTCCGCCGGACGCCGCGTTCGACGACCCCGACGCGCTGGCCGCGGCGGCGGAGCGCGCGCGGAGCGCCGACAGCGGGTGGCGACCGGCGCCGGAGCGGCTCACCGTGCGGCGGGTGCATTACGGAGGGGTGCATGTCACGCTCGTCGGGTGACCCGTCCGGCGCCGGAAGCGGGGCCGCGGATCGCGCCGCGGTCGAACCGCTCGCCGCGCTCGTCGCGGTGCTGGTAGTCGGGGCGGCGCTGAGTCTGTACGCGGCCGCGCTCGACGACGCGACGGTCGATCGGGAGCGGCCCGGTGCCGAGACCGTCCTCGACAGGGCCGAGCGAACGGCGACCGCCGGCGGCGTCGTCGAACCGGACCAGCTCCGCGGCGCCGACGGCTTCCGGTATCCGACGGCGGTGACGGTGAGGGCCGGCGGGAAGACGTGGCGGATCGAGTTCGGCGATGACGCGCCCGAACGCGCGGCGGTCGGAGACGACGGAGCGATCGGGACGGCCGAGCGACCGGTGACCGTGCGAGTCGGTCCGGGGCGGAACGTCCGCGGGACCCTTCGCGTGGTGGTCCGCCGGTGACGAGCACCGTGCTCGACGTGACGGTGCTGCTCCTGTGCGTGTCCGCGAGCGTCGTCGCGCTCGGTGGCGTCGGCGGGGACGCGGGGACGCGCGGGCCGACCGCGGAGGGGGCGGCCGACCGGATAGTGACGGAGACCGTGACCGTGCGGTACCGGTCGCCGCGGGCGGCGAACGGCACCCGAACGGTACACGCGACGCGCGCCGAACTGCTCGCGCTGCTCGTCGCGGCTCCCGGAAGCGCGGGCGATGAGCGCGGCGCCGTCGACGGCGAGGGCGCGTTCGAGCCGCGAGCGACGGCCGCGATCGCCGCGGGCCTCGGCGAGCGAACCCGGGTCGACGCGACGGTCCCGGCGGTTCCGAGCCGGGAACCCAGCTCGACGCAGCGAGCCGTCAACCGTCGGCCTCCGGCTCCGCGTGGCTGTCGACCCGCAACCGGCCGGATAGCGGCGTCTGGGACACCGAACGCGCCGCGATCCCCTCAACGAACCGCCGGCCAGTCCCGGGAGGGTCCGGACCGGACCGACGGCGGTTCGAGGGGAACCGAGCGGCCTCGCCCCGGGAGAGACGGGAACGCGAGAGCGGTCGTCGTCGGGGCCGAGCCGCCGCGGAACGCCGACGTCACGACGGCGGTGGTCACGCAGCCGACGCCGGACGCGGCCGAGACGGACGATCCCGTTCGGATCGTCGTGAGGAGGTGGTGAGCGTGGGGAAACGCGGCGGAGCATCCGACCCCGAGCGGGTCGGGCGACGGTTCGCGGTCGACGAGCGGGCGCGAGTCCCGTTCGCCCTGATCGGCGTGTTGCTGCTCGTGACGAGCACGACGTACGCAGCGGGGATCGCGGATCAGGGGCTCGTCGGCGAGGACCGGAGCGTCGAGCGGGCCGTCGAGCGCGTCGACGCCGACGCCACCGCAGCGCTGCGTGCCGCGGCACGCGAGGCGGCGCACGACGCGGCGCGGGAACCGGTGACGCGGGCGCCCGAGAGCGGTGCCGCGGCCGAGGCGGTGCGCGAGGAGTCGGCTTTCACGGACGCGCTTCGGATACGACTGGCAGTCACCGGGGCAGACGCGCTCTCCGCGGTCGACGCTGACGTCGGATCGGTGACGGCGACGGCGTCGCTACCGGCGGTCGGGGGGCGAGAGGGCCTCACCGCGGCCCGCGACCGCGTCCGCGTCGAGCCGGCGGCCAACGGGACCGCGACTCGCGTCACTTTCGAGGAGGTCGACATCACCGCGACACGGAACGGCCGAACGGTCGTGAACCGCACCGCGGACAGGACCGTCGTGGTGGCCGTCCCGACGCTCGCCGCTCACGAGCGGACGGAGCGGTTCGAAGAGCGGCTCGACAGGGGTCCGGTTGAGGGACCGGGTCTCGGTCGACAGCTCACCGCGAGCCTCTATCCGATGACGTGGGCGAGAGGATACGCGCAGTACGCCGGGGCGCCGGTCGAGAACGTCCTCGCGAACCGGCATGTGGAACTGTCGACGAACGCCGGGATCGTCCGGACGCAGCGGGCAGTCTTCGGGACGAGCGACCCGAGCGCCCGCGGCGGAGTGGCACGGGCGACCGCCCGGACCGGGATGAGCGACCTCCTCGCGCCGACCGGCGTTCGAGAGGACTCGTGGACCGACGCGGTTCTCGGAGCGCCGACGCCGACCGGTTCCGGGGAGACCGCGACGCAACCGAGCGCCGGCACGCACCCGAACGGGGCGGGGAGCGAGGACGACGCATTCGAGTCGAAACGAGACCGGTCCGACGAGGAGACGCCGGTTCCGATCGGGCACGCGGCGGACGTCGGGGCGGTTCGGGTCCACGACGACCTCGACGAGGTGATCGAGGGCGCGTACCGAGTCGAGGCCGACGTGCGGACGGCGACGACGCAGGTCGCGGACGGCGGACGAATCGCGCCGCCGACGCCGGCCGTCGCGGCGACCGGCGAGTGGGATCGCGTCGACGTGGAGCGGTCGGAGCGGCTGACCGACGTCGCCGGGAGCGACGTGCCGCGCGGGGTTCCCGCGGGGACCGTGGATCCGGACGAGCCGGTCGCGTTCGGAGACGCGATCCGCGAGGTGACGGTCGAACGCACCGCGACTGCGACGTGGGAACGGGAAGTCGTGGAACGGGGCCCTAACGGAAGCGTCGTCGACCGCACCGTCCATCGGACGACCACCGCCGACGAAGCGGCCGACCGCTACCGGGTCCGCGTCTCGGTGACGGGGCGACACGCGCCGACCGACGGCGCGGCGGACCGGCCCGCCGCGACGTTCGGTGCGGGAGGTGACGGACCCGACCTACGCGGGACGCCGGCGGCCGCGCGTTCGTCGCTCGGCGTCGACACGGCGGCCGGCATGGACCGACTGGCCCGGGACGCCGTCCGGAGCGGAGACGTCGACGACTCGACGGTGGTCCACGGCTCGTGGACGGAGACCGAACGGGACCGCGTGGCGGCGGATGTCGCCGCGCTCGCCGTCGAAGTCCGGGCGTTCGAGACCGACGCGTCGATGGAGGCGGCGGCGGTCGGCAAGGCGGAGCCGTACGCCGACCTCGCCGACGCGGTCCGCGATCGCCGAGCGGCGCTCGTCGACGCGCCGAAGACGTACGACGGCGCGGTCGATCGGGCGCGGGTCGCCGCCCGCGCGGCGTACGTCGACGCCGTCGTCGCGGAGCTGGAAGCGGCTTCTGCCGACCGCGAGCGGGCGACGGACGGGTTTCTCGATCGGGTGAACAGCGCCTTCGGCGGCCCCTCGGTCGGCGAGGCGATCGCCGCCCGCGAGGCCGCGACGGACCCGGGCACATACACGGTCGCCGGCGACGGTCCCGGGGGAGCGGTGACGTTCTCGCCGCGAGGGGCGCCGGGATACCTGCCGCGGACGACGGTCGACGGCGAACGGACAGACGGCGCGAGCGACGCCCCGACGCGACCGCTCGCCGTCCGCAACGTGAACTACGTCACCGTTCCGTACGGCGATCTGTCGAGCGGGATCGTGGATCGGATCCTCGGCGCCGGGGACACGGTCCGACTCGGTACCGCCGGGCGCGCGCTCCTGCTCGCCGACGAGGCGCTGGCCGCGAGCGACGACCCGGGACTCCGCGCCGACCGGGACGCGCTCACGAAACGGGTCGACGGCTCGCTTCGCGAAGTCGATCGCGAAGTTGAGGGCGTGCTTCGGGAGCGGACCTCGTTGTCGCGGGAGGCGCGTCGCGACGCGGTCGACGAGGCCGCCGCGTCATACGACTCGACCGGTGACAGAGCGGCAGCGGTCGGTGACGGCGAGTACGCCGAGCGGGTCGCCGCAGAGGCCGCGGCCGACGGATCGCTCTCGACCGCGGCGGAGGCGTCGCTGGCCGCGCACCTCCGCGTCGCGACGCGGAAGGCGGCGGGTCGAGAGGACGTTCGGGTGCCGACGCGGGTCGTCGAACCGCCGACGAAGGGCGCGCGGGTCCTGCTCAGGGACCGCATGGAGAAAGCGATCGAGAGGGAGGCCACGCGCGCCGGCCGGACCGCGACCGAGGAGCTGAGCGAGAGGGCGGCCGAGGACCTCGGCGAGAAGTGGTCGCTGAAGCCCGCCCGGAGCGTCGGGGCGGGGCTTCCGGTCGCGCCGGTGCCCGGTTACTGGGTGACGACGGTGAACGCCTGGCGCGTGCAGGTCCGCGGGGAGTACCCGCGGTTCGCGCTGCGCGCCGACGTCGGCACGCCGGGCGAGCCGTTCGAGTACGTTCGACGGGAGGGCGACGTGGCCCTCGACGTTGGCGGGGAGACCGTTCGGCTCGGTGCGACGGAGCCGATTCGGTTCGAGACGGAGACCGTCGTCGCCGTCGCGGTGCCCGCCGGCCCGCCCGGCGTCGGCGACGTCGACGGCACCCGCGACGAGACCTCCGTCGGGTGGCCCTGCCCGAGAGCCGGGGGAGCGTCGGACGGAGGAGCGAGAGAGTGCGCGACCTCGTGAGTCGACCGTAGCCGTTTTGAGAGACGCCGACCGAGTGGGACCATGTTTCACGAGGTCGTCGAGGACGGGACGGTGTCCGGTGTCGACGCCGTCGGCGCCAACGGGACGCCCGATGTCGACGCGGGCGAGGTGACCCCGGGCGCGCTGCTCGCGGCGTTCGAGGTGATGGTGCGCGAGTCGGTGGCCGAGGCCGGGCGCGAGCGCGTCGGCGTCGAGACCGGCGTCGACGAGGCGGCCGTCGAGGCGGCCGCCGCGGGCGACGCGGCGGACCTCAGCGTGGACGACGCGGCGGCGATCGTCGCCGTGACCGCCGACCGCGACGCCGACGCGCTCGTCGCGGAGCTACGCGATCACCTCCTGATGGGGATGGCGACCGCGGTGCTCGACGTCGACACCGTCGCGGCGGGGATCGACGCCGATCTCACCGGCCAAGAGGTCCAACAGGCCCTCGAGGGACGCGCCGGGATGACGCTGGAACAGCTCGCGGAGGTCATGGCGGTCATCGAGCGCCGCAAGCGATGAGGGCCGTCGTCGTCGGCTGCGGCTACGTCGGGATCGAACTCGCGTCGCAGCTCGCCGATCGCGGCCACGCCGTGACGGGCGTGCGGCGGTCTGACGCGGGGATCGACGCCATCGGTGAGGTCGGGGAACGCGTCGACGGCGACGGCGCGGTCGACGCGATACGAGCGGACGCGACCGATCCGCCCTCGCTCGACGCGTTGCCCGACGCGGACGCCATCGTCTTCGCGGCCAGCTCCGGCGGCCGAGGCGCCGAGGCGGCCCGCGAGGTGTACGTCGACGGCCTCCGAAACGTCATCGAGGAGTACGCGGCGCGGTCGTCGTCGCCGGACAGACTCGTCTACACGTCGTCGACGGGCGTGTACGGCGACCATGACGGCGGGTGGGTCGACGAGGAGACGCCGATCGATCCGACCACGGAGAAGACGCGGGTCCTCGCCGAGGCGGAACGGATCGCGCTGGAGGCCGCCGGCGACGCCGGGATCGGCGGGACCGTCGCTCGGTTCGCGGGACTGTACGGCCCCGGGCGGTACCGATTGGAGCGGTACGTCGAAGGGCCCGTCACCGCGGGGTACCTCAACATGGTCCATCGAGACGACGCCGCGGGGGCGATCCGGCACCTCCTCGAGACGGATCGCGCACGCGGCGAGCCGGTCGTGGTCGTCGACGACGAACCGGTCGACAAGCACGCGTTCGCCGACTGGCTCGCCGACGAGTGCGGCGTGCCGCGGCCGGAGAAGCGGTCGAAGGCCGAGCGGATCGCGGCCGGCGACCTCTCAGCGGCCGCCGAACGCCGGATCCGGACGAGCAAGCGCTGTTCGAACGACAGGCTCCGCGCGCTCGGGTACGAGTTCGACTATCCGACCTTCCGCGAGGGGTACCGCGACGCGGTGCGGTCGTTCCGCGCGACCCGAGAGTAAGCGACGCCACGGGCGGGCGTCGCCGATCGGTCGAAACAGTGACGAACCTTCATGTGGGGGGAGGGAGTCTCGGGGACACATGTGGAGCCTGAGTGCGGCCGACGAGCGACTCTCGCAGGCGGGGACGCTCGCGCGGGAGAACCCGGAGCTGACCGCGATCGCGGTCGGCGTCGCACTCGTCGCGGTCGCCGGGGGATACCTCCTGTTCCGCGCCCGCTGGACGACCGGAGTGCGGTTCCGGCGGCTGCTCGCCGACCAGGACGAGATCGCGGTGCTGATGCACCCGAACCCCGACCCGGACGCGATGTCGTCCGCCCTCGGTGTCGCGTCGCTCGCGTCTCAAGTCGACGTCGACGCGACGGTGCAGTACCCCGGACAGATCCGTCATCAGGAGAACCGCGCGTTCCGAACGGTGCTCGATCTGGAGCTCGAACCGATCGAACACGTGAGCGACCTCGCCGCCGGGTCCGTCGTACTAGTCGATCACAACGAGCCGCGAGGGTTCGCGGGCGCCGACGGCGTCCTCCCCACGGCCGTCGTCGACCACCACCCCGGCGACGGCGCCGGAGAGCGGTTCACCGACGTCCGCACCGATTACGGAGCGACCGCCTCCGTCGTCGCCGAGTACTTCGAGGAGAACGACGCGATCCCGGTCCCGCCGGACAAGCACGCGAGCGAGACCGACAGCGACCTCACCCTCCCGACGGACACCGCGACCGGGCTGCTGTACGGTATCCTCTCCGACACGAAACACCTCACCGTCGGGGCGAGCGAGCCGGACTTCGCGGCCGCAGCGTACGTGTACCCCGGCGTCGATCAGGACTGCCTCGACCGCATCGCCAACCCCGCGGTCGACGCGGAGGTGCTGGAAGTGAAGGCGCGAGCCATCGCCGGGCGCCGCGTCGAGGGCTCGTTCGCGGTGGCGGACGTGGGCGGCGTGAACAACGTCGACGCGATCCCGCAGGCGGCCGACGAGCTGATCCAGCTCGAAGGGGTCAGCGCCGTCGTGGTGATCGGCGAGCGGGACGGGACGGTCCACCTCTCCGGGCGCTCCCGTGACGATCGGGTCCACATGGGCAACGCGATCGAATCGGTCCTCTCGGACGTCGAAAACGGAGACGGAGGCGGCCACTCGCGGATGGGCGGCGGGACCGTCGCACCGCGGATCGACCCGACGGGAGAGGACGGGCCGGAGGGGGTCGACCGAGACGAGCTCGCCGACGCGCTGTTCCGGGCGATGGCCGGCGACGTCTGAGTCCCGCCGGCTGGTCGCCGGGAGCCGGAGACAGTATTTAATTATGCGGCCGCGGAGTGAACGGTATGAACCTCGATCTCCCGACCGACGGCGGCTGGCGCGCGCTCGCGGGCGTCGGCGTCGGCTACGCGCTCGCGACCGGACTGATCTTCGTCCTGCTGTTCGCGGTTCCGTATCTGATCGTGCGGGCGCTGTAACGGCCGAACCGTCGTGACGGCAGAAAAACCGATCTGAAGGCGGTAGCGTCGGCGGTGATCAGGCGAACGCGAGCGAGTCGTCCGCGCCGCTCTCGTCGTCCTGCTGGAGCTTCTCGTGGGCCTCGAGGAAGTCGTCGAGCGTGACCTCGGTGCGGTCGTCGCGGATGGCGAACATCCCGGCCTCCGTGCAGATGGCCTTGATGTCGGCGCCGGACGCGTCGGGGGTCATCTCGGCGAGCTCGTCGAAGTCGATGTCGCTCGCGAGGTTCATCTTCCGGGTGTGGATCTGGAAGATGATCTCGCGACCGTCGGTGTTCGGCTTGGGCACCTCGATGAGGCGGTCGAACCGGCCCGGACGGAGGATGGCCGGGTCGAGCATGTCGAAGCGGTTGGTCGCGGCGATGATCCGGACCTCGCCGCGCTCGTCGAAGCCGTCCATCTCGGAGAGCAGCTGCATCATCGTCCGCTGGACCTCGGCGTCGCCGGAGGTCTTCGAGTCGGTGCGCTTCGAGGCGATGGCGTCGATCTCGTCGATGAAGAGGACGGCGGGCTGGTTCTCGCGGGCGACCTCGAACAGGTCGCGGACGAGCTTCGCACCCTCGCCGATGAACTTGTGGACGAGCTCGGAGCCGGCCATCTTGATGAACGTCGCGTCCGTCTCGTTGGCGACGGCCTTCGCGAGCATCGTCTTCCCCGTGCCCGGCGGCCCGTACAGCAGAACGCCGCTCGGCGGCGTGATGCCGACGTCCTCGAACATGTCCGGGTGCTCCAGCGGCATCTCGACGGTCTCGCGGACCTCCTGCATCTGGTCTTCGAGCCCGCCGATGTCGGCGTAGGTGACGTCGGGCGAGTGCTCGACCTGCATCACGCGGGCCCGCACGTCCGTCTCCTTCTCCAGCTTCTTCACGACCGAGAGGGAGTTGTTGACCGCGACCCGGTCGTCGGGATCGAGCTTCTCGCGCATCTCGGCCGTGATCTCCGTGAGCGCCTCTTGATTGTTGCCGTGCTGTTTGATCACGGCGCCGTCGGGCGTGATCTCCTGAACGGTCGCCACGAACAGCGGGGACTGCTTCAGCTTCTTGTTCTCGTGGGTGAGCCGTTCGAGCTTCTGCTGGTACTTGTTGTTCTCCGCGTTCGCGTCGAGGAGCTTGTCGCGCATCTCCTCGTTCTGCGACTCCAGCACGTCGAGCTCATCCTGGAGGGACTCGATCTTCTCCTGTCTCGACGCCGACCCCTCGTAGGGCATCTCGACGTCGTCGACGGTGTCAGTCATTGTCCGTAACAAGGCGTCTCGCGCGTAAGAGGTTTCGGGTGGGGGAGAGTAGAGCGGTACAGTCCGGCGAATAAATGCCCGATAGTAATGAATATGGATAGTAAATATTATTTGTCGGCATGAGGTATGAGGGAGTACGCATGAGCACCACCGACGCCGTCACCGCCGACGAGGACGTCACGGACCGCTGGAGCGCCGTCCGCGATCTTCCCCCGAGCGCGAAGCTCGTGGCGAAGGTCCTCGACTACAACGACACGCTGACGCAGAGCGAACTCGCCGAGGAGACGCTGCTGCCCCCCCGGACCGTCAGGTACGCGCTCTCGCGGCTGGAAGAGGAGGACGTGGTCGACTCGCGGTTCTCCTTCACCGACGCCCGGAAGCGGCTGTACACGCTCGCGGTGTGAGTCGGCAGGGGTCGGCAGCGACGTGGACGGAGGCGGGCGGGAGCCATCATCTTATCCCCGATACCGACGCAGGGACGCCGTGGTCTCGACAACCGGCGTCAAGCGGGCCCTGGCCGCGCTGGCGACGCGTACCGACACCGCAACCCGGCCGTACGCCGCCGTGATCGACGAGGCCGAGGCCGCGCGAACCGACCTGCGGCGCGCCGCCGGGTTCGTCGAATCTGTCGGACTCGACCGGCTGGAGGAGGCGGTCGCGGCCGCCGAGCGCGACGGCGACGCGGCCGCGGCCGAGCGGGGTCGCGCGGCGCTGTCGGCCTACCGAGGATTTCGGGAGGCGGCGGCCGGCGGAGGCCGGTGAGGAGCGGTCGGACGGCGGCCCGCTCTCCGGACCGCCGACCACTTCCGCTCCGCCCCCGGAACCCCTAAACCCGACACCGGCCAACGTCCGGGCAGATGACGCGGGTGATCCACACCGGCGACACCCACATCGGGTACGCGCAGTACCACTCGCCGGTCAGACGACAGGACTTCCTCGACGCCTTCGAGGCCGTGATCGACGACGCGATCGACGGCGACGTCGACGCGGTGATCCACGCGGGCGACCTCTTCCACGACCGACGTCCCGAGCTCGTCGACCTGATGGGCACCATCTCCGTGCTCCGTCGGCTCGACGACGCCGGGATCCCCCTCCTCGCGGTCGTCGGCAATCACGAATCGACGCGGGGCGGCCAGTGGCTCGACCTCTTCGAGCGGCTGGGGCTCGCGACACGGCTCGGCGACGAGCCGACCGTGGTGGGCGACACGGCGTTCTACGGGCTCGACCACGTCCCCGTCTCCCGCCGGGACGACCTCGACTACGCGTTCGCGGACCACGACGCCGACTACGCCGCCCTCGTCGCGCACGGCCTCTTCGAGCCGTTCGGCTACGCGGACTGGGACACCGAAGCGGTGCTCGCGGAGAGCGACGTCGCGTTCGACGCGATGCTCCTCGGCGACAACCACACGCCCGACGTCGCTGAGGTGAGCGACACGTGGGTCACCTACCCGGGGTCCACCGAGCGCGCGAGCGCGAGCGAGAAGGAAGGGAGGGGCTACAACCTCGTCACCTTCGACGCGGACGCCGCGGGCGGCGACGACCGCGTGGATATCCGGCGGCGCGCGCTCGACACGCGCCCGTTCGTCTTCGTCGAAGTCGACCTCCGCGAGGGAGAGGGCGCGGCGCGGGTGCGGGAGAAGGTCCGCCAACACGACCTCGACGACGCGGTCGTGCTCGTCGACGTGACCGGCGAGGGCGAGCCGGTGACCCCGGCCGCGATCGAGGAGTTCGCGACCGAGGAGGGGGCGCTCATCGCCCGTGTCACCGACCGCCGCGAGGTCGAGACCGACGCCGAGGTCGACGTGAGCTTCGCCGACCCCGAGGACGCCGTGCGGGAGCGGATCGAGGAGATGGCGCTCTCCGAGGCGGCCCGCGACGTCGACGAGGCGGTCCGCGCCGACACGCTCCCCGACAGCAACGTCAGGAAGACGGTGAAGGGGCGGGTCGAAGAGCGAATCGACGACCTCGACGCGTTCGAAGGGGGCGGAGCGGGCGGCGACGCCGAGGAAGGCGACGACTCCAAGGAAGGCGCGGACGAGAGGGACGAGGCGCACGAGGAGACCGGGACCGGCGACGACACCGCGGAAGACGGCGACGACGACGGCGAACGGGCCCCCGAGACCGCCGCGACCGACGGCCAAGTCTCCATGGAGGATTACCTGTGAACTTCGACCGAATCCGGCTCTCGAACTTCAAGCCGTACGGCGACGCCGACCTCCGGCTGACGCGGGGCGTCACGGTCATTCACGGGCTCAACGGGAGCGGCAAGTCGTCGCTCTTAGAGGCCTGTTTCTTCGCGCTGTACGGGTCGAAAGCGCTCGGCGGCACCCTCGACGACGTCGTCACGAAGGGCGAAGAGGAGACCGAAGTCGAGCTGTGGTTCACCCACGACGGGACGCCGTACCGGATCGAGCGGCGGCTCCGGGTGTACGACGACCGGATCGACCACCAGTGCACGCTCGAATCGACCGACGAGAGCGACGTGACCCGCGACGGCGCGCGGGCCGTGCGCGAGTTCGTCACCGAGCTGCTCCGGATGGACGCGGAGGCGTTCGTCGGCTGCGCGTACGTGCGGCAGGGAGAGGTGAACGAGCTGATCGACGCCAGTCCGCGGGAGCGCCAGGACACGATCGACGACCTGCTCCAACTCGGGAAGCTAGAGGAGTACCGCGAGCGCGCCGGGGACGCCCGGCTCGGCGTCGAGGACGTGTTAGAGAACCGCCGCGGACGGCTCGACCAGCTCGACGAGCAGATCGCGGCGAAGGAGGATCGCGACCTCCACGAGCGGCTCAACGGGCTCGAGAGCGACCTCTCGGAGGTGACGGACGAGATCGAACGCTACGAGGACCAGCGGGATCGGGCGAAGGAGACGCGCGACGACGCCGCGGAGACGCTCTCGACCCACGCGGAGAAGCGAGAGGAGCTGGAGTCGGTGAAGGCGGAGATCGGCGAGATCGAGGAGGCGATCCGCGAGGCCGAGCGCGAGCGCGACGAGCACCGGGACGCGATCCGGGAGGCCCGAGAGCGGATCGACGAGATCGAGGCCGGGATCGGGGAGCGGCTCGACGACGCCGGCCTCGACGCGGCCGACGAGGAGACCGTCGCCGCTCGCCGCGCGGAGCTCGACGAGCGCGAGGCGTCGATCCGCGAAGAGCTCGACGACGGACGGGTGAGCGCCGAGGCGCTCCGTAACCAGGCGACGAACCTCGCCGGGAAGGCCGACGACCTCGCCGACCGCGCCGCGGAGCTGGAGGGAGAGGCCGACGACCTCGCCGACGAGGCCGAGACGGCCGACGACGAGGCCCACGAGCGCGAGTCCTCGATCGAGGAGCTCCGCGAGGAGGCCGAGACCCTCCGCGAACGGTTCGCGGCTGCCGACGTGGACCGCGACGACGTCGCCGACGAGCACGAGGCGCTTCGCGAGCGACGCGGCGAGGTCCGCGAGCGGATCGCGGAGCTGTCCGCGGAGCTGAAGAACGCTCGCGAACGCGTCGCGGAGGCCGAGGAGCTGCTCGCGGCCGGCAAGTGTCCCGAGTGCGGCCAGCCGGTGGAGGACTCGCCGCACGCGGCCGGGATCGAAGATGACCGGGCGCGCGTCGACGAGCTGGAGGCCGAGCTGGAATCGGCCCGCGAACGCGAGGAGAGCCTCGACGAGCGGATCGAAGAGCTGGACGGGCTCGCGGCGGCCGCGGACCGGCTCGACGAGATCGACGAGACGACGGAGATGCTCGAAGAGCGCGTCGACGAGCGCCGGTCGGAGGCGGCTGAGAAGCGCGAGGCCGCGGCGGAAAAGCGCGAGGCCGCGGCGGAAAAGCGCGAGGAGGCCGACGAGATCCGCGATGTCGCCGCGGAAAAGCGCGAGGAGGCCGAGTCGGCCGCGGACCGCGTTGCGGAACTCGAAGCGTCGCTCGGTGCGCTCGACGAGGCCCGCGAAGCGGTGGACGCGGTCGAGGAGCGGGTAGGGGCGATCTCGGAGGCGGAGTCGGCGATCGAGCGCCGCCGCGAGAAACGGGAGACGCTCGGGGAGCTCAACGACGAGCGGCGCGACCGGCTCGCCGACAAGCGCGAGCGGCGCGACGAGCTCGCGGCCGCGGTCGACGAAGCGGCGGTCGAGGAGGCGAAGACGCGGAAGGAGAAGGCCGAGAAGTACCTCGAACGCGTCGACGGGGAGCTGGATCGGCTCGCGGAGCGGCGGACGGAGCTGGAGAACGCGATCGGGAGCGTGAACGGCGAGATTCGGGAGCTGGAGACCCTCCGCGGGGAGCGAGCGGAGTTGGCGACGACCGTCGAGGCGCTGGAGGGGCTCCACGGGGAGACGAGCGAGCTGGAGGCGATGTACGGCGACCTCCGCGCGGAGCTCCGCCAGCGCAACGTCGCCGAGTTAGAACGCACGCTCAACGAGACGTTCGATCTGGTGTACGGCAACGACGCCTACTCGCACATCGAGCTCGACGGCGAGTACGCGCTCACGGTCTACCAGAAGGACGGCGAGGCGCTCGATCCTGAGCAGCTCTCCGGCGGCGAGCGCGCCCTGTTCAACCTCTCGCTGCGCTGCGCGATCTACCGGCTGCTCTCCGAGGGGATCGAAGGCGCCGCGCCGACCCCGCCGCTCATCCTCGACGAGCCGACCGTCTTCCTCGACTCCGGGCACGTCTCCCGGCTCGTCCGGCTTGTGGAGGAGATGCGCGGCTTCGGCGTCGAGCAGATCCTCATCGTCAGCCACGACGACGAGCTGGTGGGCGCCGCCGACGAGCTCGTCACCGTCGAGAAGGAGCCGCGCTCGAACCGCTCGACGGCCCGCCGCGCGGACGCCGCCGAGCTCGACGCCGCGTCGCTCGCGGACGACTGATCTCGGCCGTCGCTCAGCCGCCCTCGGCGCGGTCGCGCCCCGCGGCGATGTCCGCCTCAGGCCCGCCTCGCAGGAGCTCGATCGCCTCGCTCGCGTCGTCCGTCGCGGCGTACCCCCGCCGGCCGTCGACGTCGACCTCGGCGATCAGGCCGGCCGCGCGGAGCTCGGTGACCGTCCCGTGGAGGTCGGACTCGCACAGCTCCGTCGCGTCGAGCAGCTCGATCACGGGGAGCGGCCCCTCGTCGACGACCACGGCGAGCAGGCCGAGCGACCGGTCGTCGTGGACCGCGCGCATCGTTTTGCGGACCGACGAGGGAACTCCGGAGGCCGCGGTCGCGAGCGGCGACTCCCCGTCGACGACGCTGAGTTCGTCGTTGTCGACGTAGCGCTCCGCGCCCGTGGCCGGGTCGCGGACGCGGCTCGACTCCGCGGAGCGCTTCACCAGGAGGTACGTGTCGCCGTCGGCGTCGCGGACCGTCTGCATAGGCGAAGGAGAGAGTCCCCAATTCATTACGCTTCCGGGGGCGTGTGGTCGTCCGGGTCGTCAGCGTCGTCAGCGTCGTCCGGGTCGTCAGCGTCGTCAGCGTCGTCGGCGTCGGCAGCGTCGTCGGCCTTAGCGTCCGCAGCCCCGGAGCGAGCGGCCTCGACAGCGTCCGCGTCGGCATCGATACCATCCGTATCGGCATCCGCGTCGGCCGCCTCGTCCCGAGAGCGCTCCCAGGCACGGTACGTCTGGTACGTCCGAACGCCGGCGAGAAGCCCGGCGACGAGGAGGACCGGACCGACGCGCGACCACCCCTCGAAGTACCAAACCATCGGGCCGAGCGCGACGAGGAACACCGCGGCGTTGGCGTAGATCACGGCGACCACGAACGCGCGGAGCGTGCCGGAGTCGACGTCGCTCGCGCCCTCGAAGTCGCCCCCGTCGTCGAACGTCTTCACCGAGGGGGCCTTCGGGATGTCCGGCGTCATCTCCCGCTCGGCGTCGGAGCTCTCGCCGAAGGAGACCTCGCCCTCGTCGTCCTCGTCGAGGCTGAACACGTACGGTCGTACGCGGGGGCGAGGCAAAGGGGTTCCGTCCGGTCGCGGTCGGGACGTCGCGGCCGCGGGGAAGGTGGCGCGGCCGCGGAGAAGCCGGCACCGCCACTACGGACGTGAGACGAGCGCGGAACCGAAGCGCCGCGTCAGGTCGCGTCTGCGAGCCGGACCGTTCGGCTCGCCTCGACCCACGCGAGGGGGTTCGCGGCGTCGAACAGCACCACGTTCCCGTCGTCCTCGTACACCTCCACCTCGGCGTCGACCGCGTCGCGACCGGTCGGGCGAGCCACCTCGGGTTCCGAACGTGGGTCCGAAGACATGGACCGTGGTAAGTCATCACACATTAAAGGCCTTTCCGTGGCGGGAGTCCTCGCCGCACCCGAAAGCCGAGTTTTTTAGCCGGGTGCCGCCGAAGGACCGATATGACTCAGTCGGGGCTGTCGGACTTCTCGTCGCCCGCGGACGCGGACGAGGGGGAGCACGGCGGCACGGAAACCGAACGGGAGGACCTCGCCGCACAGGAGGCGGCCGTCGTCGCCGGCGGCGGGCGGGGCCGCGTCAGCGACGTCGTCGACGTCGACGAGGCGAAGTTCCCGGAGTCGACCGGGACCGTCGAGCTGATGATCACCCAGATCGACTACGCCGTGGAGGGATACGGGAGCGACGAGTACCCCGTCGTTCACGTCTTCGGCCGGCGCCCGGCGGCGACCGTCGACGGCGACGTCGAGGACGACGTCCGCGAGCACGTCCGCGTGCTGGGCGTCGAGCCGTACTTCTACGTCCCCACCGCCGACCTCGACCGCGACCCCGTCGAGGCGTACGACGTCGTGATCGGGACGCGCGAGGAGGGCCCGGACGGCGAGCCGTACGAGAGCATCCGCGGCGAGCCGCTCACCCGGATCGTCACCCGGACGCCCCGCGACGTCGGGAACATCCGCGACGACTTCGAGACCAGCTTCGAGGCTGACATCCTCTTCCCGAACCGCTTCCTGATCGACAACGGGATCAACGGCGGGATGCGGGTCGAGGAGCGCCGGCTCGACGACGGCTCCGGGACGATGCAGGTCCACGAGGGGCAGCTGGAGCCGGCCGAGGTCGACGCCGACCTCCGCGTGAACACCTTCGACATCGAGGTCGACGACCGCCGGGGGTTCCCCGAGGACGGCGAGGAGCCGATCATCTGTCTCACGAGCCACGACTCCTACGACGACGAGTACGTCGTCTGGCTGTACGACGCCCCCGAGGCCGAGATCCCGCCGCCCGAGGACCTCCCCGACTACGAGGGGATCGCGAGCGACGGCGAGATCGACTTCCGGGTCGAGACGTTCACCGAGGAGGCCGCGATGCTCGACGCGTTCGTCGACTACATCGACGACACCGACCCAGATCTTTTTACTGGGTGGAACTTCGAGGATTTCGACGCGCCGTATCTCCTCGATCGCATGGAAGTGCTCGACGACGGGAGCCAGTACGACCTCTCCGTCGATCGGCTCTCCCGGATCGGCGAGGTGTGGCGCTCCGGCTGGGGCGGCCCCGACATCAAGGGCCGGGTCGTCTTCGACCTGCTGTACGCGTACAAGCGGACGATGTTCACGGAGCTGGAGTCGTACCGGCTCGACGCGGTCGGCGAGCGCGAGCTCGGCGTCGGCAAGGAGCGGTATACGGGCGACATCGGCGACCTCTGGGAGCAGGACCCCGAGCGCCTGCTGGAGTACAGCATCCGCGACGTGGAGCTGTGCGTCGAGATCGACCGGAAGCAGGACGTGATCGCCTTCTGGGACGAGGTTCGCACCTTCGTCGGCTGCAAGATCGAGGACGCGCCGACCCCCGGCGACACGGTCGACATGTACGTCCTCCACAAGGCGTTCGGGAAGTTCGCGCTCCCGACGAAGGGCCAACAGGAGTCGGAGGAGTTCGAGGGCGGCGCCGTCTTCGACCCGATCACCGGCGTCAAGGAGATGGTGACGGTCCAGGACCTGAAGTGTTTCAGCGCCGACACGGACGTCGCAACGCCGAACGGGCTCAAGCCGATAACAGAACTGAATGTCGGCGATCCCGTCTACACGTTGAATTCAGAAACGTTTGAGTGCGAAATCAAGCCAGTCGCCGAGACTCATTCGTACCAAAACGAATACGGCGAGCTACACCACGTCAGCGGGAACACGCACGATTTTAAAGTGACGGAGAATCACCGGTTCCTCCTGTCACAGAGCCGCGGATGGAGCGATCTCGGCCCGTCGGATTTCGAGTTCAGCGAATACCGTGATGTGCCGGAATACGAGCGGTTCGCATTCCCCATACACGAACCGATGGCCGGATCGAAACGCGAGAAGTTCGACCTTTTCGAGGAGGTCGAAGACGGCCACGTCGCCGTGTACGCTCACGACGGCTTGACCGGATTCCGAGCAGCGATGCCCGTGGGAATCGAGTCTGAACTCGATCGGGCGAAGGGAACATCTCGACTCGCGACGGTTGATGGAAAAGCCGGAAAATATCTGATACCGATCGAGGTGTATCGACAGAACCGCGAACAGATCGAGGAACACGCCGACGAGACCCTTCTTAAATACGATCGCGGACACGCTGAAATGCCCCTCTCCTTCAACATGGACGACTGGCTTGAACTGATGGGCTGGTTCGTCACGGAGGGAAGTTTTGTTCGTGAGGTTCCCGGGATCGTGTTACATCAACGCGATCCGCAGGGTCGAGAGTCGATCCGGGATCTGTTAGAACGGATTGATCTGAACTACGCGAGCAACGAAACGCGGTTCAAAATCTCAAACCGATTCCTTCACGATTGGTTCCGGGATCACTGCGGCGACGGGTTCTCTGAAAAACATCTTCCGGAGTGGGTGTTCGGTCTCGACGCGGGCCACCTTCGTCATCTGCTCGACACGCTCATCGATGGCGACGGGAGCCGGACAGAAAGCGGACTCAACAAGTTCTGGACCAAAAGCGATCGGCTGAAACAGGACGCCGTCCGGCTCGGAGTGCGGTGTGGCGAGAAGCCGACGGTTACGAAACAGTCCGACGGGACGTGGTACGTCTCGATCGGAAAGCAAGGGTCATTGAAAAAGGCGAACGCCACGACCGAACCGCACGACGGACAAGTACACTGTATCACAGCCCAGGATAACCACACTGTACTCGCCGGACGGAACGGCCACCTCCAATGGATCGGACAGTCGCTGTACCCGATGTGCATGGTGACGATCAACGCCGGCCCGGAGACGAAGGTCGACCCCGCCGAGTACGACGGCGAGACGTACGTCGCGCCCAACGGAACCCACTTCCAGAAGGAGCCGGACGGGATCATGCGCGAGATGGTCGACGAACTCCTCTCCGAGCGCGAGGAGAAGAAGGCGCTCCGGAACGACCACGACCCCGGCACCGAACCGTACGAGCAGTACGACCGGCAGCAGGGAGCTGTCAAGGTTATTATGAACTGCTTCACGCCGGACACCGAAGTCGTGACTCCCGATGGCGTTCGGTCGATCACGGACTTGGCGGTCGGCGACTCCGTCTACTCGCTCGATCCCGACACGGAGGAGATGGAGGTAAAGACCGTCGAAGAGACCCACGCGTACCCCGACTACCGAGGCGAGCTCGTCGACATCGAGACCTCGAAAATCGACTTCCGCGTGACGCCGAACCACCGGATGCTGGTTCGGAAAAACGAGACGAACGGAATCACCGAGGACGGGTACGGTTTCGTGGAGGCGGGCGACCTCGATCGGGCGACGAACTACCAGCTTCCCCATGACTGGGCCGGACCAGACGGCGAGCGGATCGACGAAGTCGATCTGACCGAACTCGTCGACGGCGAGTACGAGGTGTGGGTCCGGCCGAGCGTCCACGGTCGCACGTTCACCGCCGAACTGGGATGGACCCCGCGGCGCGTTCCGAAGGCGGACGTCGGCGAAACCGGCTACGTGTTCACGGCGGAGGAGTTCGAAGCACACCGCGAGTACGTCGAGTCGGTGTGTGAGCGGAGCTTCGTTCACCGCGAGTCAGGTCGAAAATGGATCCCGCGAACGTTCGACGGGGACGATTTCCTCGAACTGCTCGCGTGGTACGTCACGGAAGGAAACGTGTACACGTCCGAGGAGAAGCGATTCGGGGAGAACGTTCGGGGCTCGGCCACCACGGTCAAGATCGCACAGGACGCGGTCGCGGACGGCGGTAGCTCCGATCACGCGACGATCGGCGAGCTCCTAGACCGGATGGGGTTGGACTACTACGTCGACGATCGCAGCTATCAGTTCACTTCGGAGCTGCTCGGGGATCTCCTCCGAGACAGCTGTGGCGACGGGAGCTTCGAGAAGCGAATTCCGGATCGCGTCTTCGAGGCGAGCACGGCGCAGAAACGCGCGTTCTTGGAAACCCTGATCGACGGCGACGGCGACCGCCAGTCCGGATCGTGGCGATACACGACCTCGAGCGAGCGGCTTCGGGACGACGTGCTCCGCCTGTGTGCCCACCTCGGGCTCACCGCGAGCTACAACCGCGACAGCGGGAGCTGGCGGATTTACGTCACGGAAGACGCGAAGAACACGCTTCGGATGCATCGGAGTGCCGACCGAAGCGAGGCCGAGGACGGTGTCTACTGCGTGACCGTCGAGGACAATCACACGC
This sequence comes from Halorubrum sp. Ea1, assembly GCF_002252965.1. Classification (NCBI taxonomy): domain Archaea; kingdom Methanobacteriati; phylum Methanobacteriota; class Halobacteria; order Halobacteriales; family Haloferacaceae; genus Halorubrum; species Halorubrum sp. Ea1. The sequence goes on along the minus strand of NZ_NHPG01000028.1, from coordinate 72,165 downwards.
TCCTCGCCGGTCGGAACGGGAAGTTCCAATTTGTCGGGCAGTCGCTGTACGGCGTGACGGGATGGGACCGGTTCCGTCTCTACGACAAAGAGGGCGCAGCGGCCGTCACGGCGACCGGTCGCGAGGTCATCGACTTCACCGAGGAGGCCGCGAACGAGCTCGACTACGAAGTCGCCTACGGCGACACCGACAGCGTCATGCTTTCTCTGTCTGACATGTCGAAAGAGGAGGCGATCGAGACCTCCTTCGAGATAGAGGACCACATCAACGAGCGCTACGACGACTTCGCGCGCGACGAGCTGAACGCCGAGTTCCATCGCTTCCAGATCGAGTTCGAGAAGCTCTACCGGCGGTTCTTCCAGGCGGGCAAGAAGAAGCGCTACGCCGGCCACATCATCTGGAAGGAGGGCAAAGACGTCGACGACATCGACATCACCGGTTTCGAGTACAAGCGGTCGGACATCGCCGGCATCACGAAGGAAGTCCAGCAGAACGTCATCGAGACGATCGTCACGGGCGACGACATCGACGAGGACATGGAAGAGGTGAAGACGTACCTCGTGGACGTCATCGCCCGCGTGCTCGAGGGCGACATGGACCTCGACGAGATCGGGATCCCGGGCGGGATCGGCAAGAAGCTGGACGCCTACGACACGCCGACCGCGCAGGTCCGCGGCGCGAAGTACGCGAACCGCATGCTCGGGACCAACTTCGGGAGCGGGTCGAAGCCGAAGCGGCTCTACATCGAGAAGGTCCACCCCGACTTCTGGCAGCGGATGGAGGGAGAGAAGGGGCTCGACCCGCAGCGCGACCACCTGTACGGGGAGTTCAAGCGCGACCCCGACGTGATCTGCTTCGAGTACGCCGACCAGGTCCCGGAGGAGTTCGAGGTCGACTGGGAGAAGATGCTCGACAAGACGCTGAAAGGGCCCATCGAGCGCGTCATCGAGGCGCTCGGCATGTCGTGGGAGGAAGTCAAGACCGGACAGGAGCAGACCGGACTCGGCTCGTTCATGTAGACAGGTCGTCTCGCTGAAAGCAGTTTTCGATCGTTGGAAAAATTCTTGCTTGATTCGAGAGTTTTGTCGGGGGGATGCGTAACCATTAACCGCCTCAACCACTACCGTCAACGTACGAGGCACGAGAATACACATGGCTACTCTCGAAATCAACGATCTTCACACACGAGTGGCGGAAGAGGGCGGCGAACGCATCCTTCGCGGGGTCGACCTGACCGTCGAGTCCGGCGACATCCACGCGCTGATGGGGCCGAACGGCTCCGGGAAGTCGACGCTCGCGAAGGTCATCGCCGGCCACCCGGCGTACGAGGTCACCGACGGCGAGGTCCTGCTCCACCTCGACGAGGAGGACGTCGCGGACATCAGCGCCGACCTCGACGACGACGACTATCACTGGGAGCTGCTGGAGATGGAGCCGAACGAGCGCGCCGCGCTCGGCATCTTCCTCGGCTTCCAGTACCCGGCGGAGATCGAGGGTGTCACCATGACGAACTTCCTCCGGCAGGCGCTCAACGCGAAGGCGGACGAGCGGGAGGAGCTGTTCGAGGACGAGGAGGCCGACGAGGCCGACGCCGACGAGGACGACGAGGGCTACGAGACCTCCCCGATGGAGGGCGCCGCCGACGACGGCGATATCGGCGTCGCCGAGTTCCAGCAGATCCTCTCGGAGAAGATGGAGCTGCTCGACATGGACGAGAAGTTCATGCAGCGCTACCTCAACGCCGGCTTCTCCGGCGGGGAGAAAAAGCAGAACGAGGTTCTGCAGGCCGCGATGCTGGAGCCCGCGATCGCCGTGCTCGACGAGATCGACTCCGGGCTCGACATCGACCGGCTCCAAGACGTCTCCGAGGGAATCAACGCCCTCCGCGACGAGCAGGGCACGGGCGTCCTCCAGATCACCCACTACCAGCGAATCTTAGACTACGTCGAGCCCGACCACGTCCACGTGATGCTCGACGGCCAAGTCGTCAAGAGCGGCGGGGCGGAACTCGCGGAGAAGCTCGAGGACAAGGGGTACGACTGGGTCCGCGAGGACGCGTTCGATGCGGCGTAACCACAAATGGTCACGCAACAGGAATAAACGGGGGAACACGTAACATAATATCATGAGTTCACAACAAGACGATCTCAAAGAGACAGACACCGAGGCCCGCTTCGAGTTCAAGAAAGAGGAGAAGTCCGCTTTCCAGACCGAGAAGGGCCTCACCGAGGAGACGGTCCGCATCATCTCGGAGGACAAGGACGAACCGGAGTGGATGCTGGAGCGGCGCCTTCGCGCCCTCAAGCAGTTCCAGGAGATGCCGATGCCGACCGACTGGCCCGGCCAGCCGGACCTGAGCGAGGTCGACGTCGACGAGATCATCCCGTACATCCGGCCGGACGTCGACGTCCGCGCCGGCGTGGACGACTGGACCGAGCTCCCGGACGAAATCAAAGACACCTTCGACAAGCTGGGCATCCCGGAGGCGGAGAAGAACGCGCTCTCCGGCGTCGGCGCCCAGTACGAGTCGGAGGTCGTCTACCAGAACATGCAGGAGCGGTGGGAGGAGAAGGGCGTCATCTTCTGTAACATGGACGAGGCCGTCCAGGAGCACGAAGAGCTCGTCCGCGAGCACTTCATGACGAAGTGCGTCCCCCCGAGCGACAACAAGTTCGCGGCGCTCCACGGCGCCATCTGGTCCGGCGGCTCGTTCGTCTACGTCCCGGAGAATACCACCGTCGACATGCCCGTGCAGGCGTACTTCCGGATGAACTCCGAGGGGATGGGCCAGTTCGAGCACACGCTCATCATCGCCGAAGAGGGCTCGGAAGTCCACTACATCGAGGGCTGTTCCGCGCCGAAGTACTCGAAGTTCAATCTCCACTGCGGCGGCGTGGAAGTGTTCGTCGACGAGGACGCCCACGTCCAGTACTCGACCGTGCAGAACTGGTCGAAAAACACGTACAACCTGAACACGAAGCGCGCCATCGCCGAGAAGGGCGGGCGCATGGAGTGGATTTCGGGGTCGATGGGGTCGAAGGCAACGATGCTGTACCCCTCGACGATCCTGAAGGGCCGCGGCGCCTCCGACAACCACATCACCATCGCCTTCGCGGGCGAGGGTCAGGACATCGACACCGGCGCGAAGGTGTACCACAACGCGCCGGACACGAAGTCCACCGTCGAGTCGAAGTCGATCGCGAAGGACGGCGGCCGCACCAACTACCGCGGCCTCGTCCACATCGCCGACGGCGCGGAGAACTCTTCGACCGCCGTCGAGTGCGACGCGCTGATGTTCGACAACGAGTCGACGTCGGACACGATGCCGTACATGGAGATCAACGAGTCGAAGGTCGACGTCGCCCACGAGGCGACCGTCGGGAAGATCGGCGACGAGGACATCTTCTACCTCCAGTCGCGCGGCCTCGACGACGACGACGCGAAACAGATGATCGTTTCGGGCTTCATCGAGCCCATCACGGAGGAGCTGCCCATCGAGTACGCCGTCGAGCTCAACCGGCTCGTCGAACTCGAGATGGAGGGCTCGCTCGGATAACATGAGCACGCAAGCAATCGAGAGCCTCTCGGAGGACACGGTACGACGCATCGCCGACGAACGCGACGAGCCCGAGTGGCTCCTCGAGACCCGTCTGAACGCGCTTTCGGCGCTGGAGACGGCCGATCTGCCCGACGTCATCCAGACGCCCGGGCGCCGCTGGACAGACCTGGAGTCGCTCGACTTCGAGGCGCTCGTCGACCCGCTGAACCAGTCCGACGCCACGGAGCGGTCGGCCGGCGACGACGAGGTCGTCGTCCTGCCCTTCACCGAGGCGTTCGACGAGTACGGCGACGTCATCGAGGCGAACTTCGGCTCGGTGCTCGACCCCGAGCACAACTACCTCACGGCGCTGTCGGTCGCGCTGTTCACGACCGGCACGTTCGTCTACGTCCCCGAGGGCGTCGACGTCGAGGACGTGACGGTGCGCGCGGAGATGAACTCCCGCTCGCTGTTCAGCCAGACGCTCGTCGTCGCCGAGGAGTCGTCGTCGGTGACGATCCTCGAGTCGATCGAGAGCGGTGACAGCGCGGTCGACGGCGACCGCTACTTCTCGAACCTCGTCGAGATCGCCGCGGGCGAGAACTCGAACGTCCAGTTCGGCTCGCTCCAGAACCTCGACGACGACTCGTACACGTACTCGCTGAAGCGCGGCGTGACGGACGCGTACGCGACGGTCGACTGGATCGAGAGCAACTTCGGCTCGAAGCTCACCCGCTCGGACGTCGAGACCGAACTGAGCGGCGACGGCTCCGAGAGCCAGATCGTCGGGACGTTCTTCGGCACCGACGACCAGCACTTCGACATCAACGCCCGCGTCTGGCACCAGGCCGAGCACACGACGGCCGACCTCGTCACGCGCGGCGTGCTCGACGACGTGGCCCGCTCCGTCTACGAGGGCGTTCAGGACGTCGGCGAGGACGCGTGGAACACGTCCAGCTACCAGCGCGAGAACACGCTGATGCTGTCGGACGACGCCGAGGCCGACGCGTCGCCGAAGCTGATCATCCACAACCACGACACCGAGGCGTCGCACTCCGCGACGGTCGGGCAGGTCGACGCCGAGGACCTGTTCTACCTCGAGAGCCGCACGATCGACTCCCACACGGCGCGGAACATGCTCGTCGAGGGCTTCTTCGTGCCCGTGTTAGAGGAGATCGCGGTCGACGAGTTCCGCGACGACGTTCAGGAGCTCGTCCTCCAGCGGCTCCAGTAGACGGAGTCGTCGCGTTTTTTCGGAGACGTCGAAACGGCCGCGGCGACGACGCCGCCGCTCGCGGACGCGTTCGAGACGCCTCGACGCAAAGAGCGTTCGGCGCGGCTACTCGGACTCGTCCGGCTTTCGCACCTCGGAAACGATGATGTCCCAGTCCGGGTTCTCGGCGCCGTTCCGGCACTCCCACCCGCCCTCGACGTCGACGTCTCGCTCGTGGGCGCGGCGGAGGAGGGACCGTAGTTCGTCGCGGAACGCCGACTCGTCTGACGGCGTCTCGTCTCCGGAGTTCACGTGGACGGGACCTCACCGATCCCGACGGTCCCGCTGTCGTCGTCGGGCGTGCGGTTCGCGATCACCGCGTCATTGGTGACGGTGACCTCGCGTCCCGCGACCGTGGAGGTGACGCGAACGTTGCCGTCGGTCGCACCCCTGAAGAGCGCGTCGAGCGACTCGACGTCGATCGATTGAAACAGGGGGTCCATCTCAGTCGGATCGACGTCTGAGATCTCTGTGAGGGTCGCAACAACCGCCATACTGGCCGAAGTCTCCACCTTGTCGTAGCGTGCCAGATACGTCTCCGACCCCGGACGAAAAGTAAACGACTCGAGAATGATTTCAGTGTCTTCGGCAGACATATAAAGACGTAGCACGCTGCGTCGGTTCAGGTGTGGCACTGATCATACAGGAGGTATTTACAAGCAGAAAGGATGTCCGTCGTCATCGGATCCCGACGCGAGCAGCGACGTGTCACTCCGCGATCAGCGTCCTCGCGATCAGCCGGCGGTGGCCGCGTCTGATCCGAGAGGACAGCGACTGTTGTGAGATGCCGAGTTCCGCGGCGATCTCCTCCAGCGACGCCGTCCGCGGCGAGTCGAAGTACCCCATCTCGTACGCCAACACCAGCGCCTCCCGCTGGGTCTCCGTGAGGTCGTACCCGTCGCCCTGAACGGGAAGCAGCGAGTGGACGGCGGTGATCTCGATGGAGATGTCGTGAGCCTGGCAGTCCGTCCGAAACTCGCCGATCCGATCGCGGCTCTCGCCGCGGACTTCGAACTGCCACCCCTCCTTGGTGCCGATACCCGAGAGCACCACGATATTGGCTCGCGCGAGGGCGGTCAGGACGCCGTAGTAGTCGTCTTCCCACTCGGCGCGCATGAGGTACTCTCCGTCGACATCGTCGATGAGCTCGATGTTCACGACCCCTCGGTGCGCCTCGAAGGCGGCCTCGATGTCTGACGCGCGCGCGCCGCGGACCCAGAAGTACGGGATGATGAGCGACGCGGCCGGGATGAGTCGTTCCAGTTCGACCGTCACCCCCGGCAGGTTCTCGAACACCGTGCCCAGCGGGAACTCGTCCGCCGGGCTCGTGAACTCCATGACCGTGGCCATAGCCACCGATCGCTCCGGACCGGCATAATGCACGAGTATGGTGTACCAAGTAGTCGACCGCCGGACCGAACGAGCGGTCGACCGTCACGCTCGACGCGAACATGGTATCCCATGTCTGTCTTCTTTATATGCGGGTCGAGGACCACTCATTCGGAATCGATTAATGAGTGTGATCGTGGAGTTCCGCGTGTCGTCCGGGAACTTCGAACTCGGACGAATACTCGCGGTCGAGGGAAACTCCACCGTCGAACTCGAGACGCTCGTCCCCCTCGGAGGAGCCACAGCCCCGTTGTTCTGGATCCACAACGCCTCGCGTGACTCGTTCGTGGACGGAGTCCAACGGCACCCGACAGTCGACGGGGCCACCCCGGTCGACGTGTTCGAAGACCGCACGCTGTTCACGCTGGACTGGGACGCGACTCGGGACGCCCTCGTGGACGCGGTGCAGGCGAACGGGGGCCAGATCCGAGACGGCGTCGGGACTCCGTCGACGTGGCAGTTCGAGGTCCGGTTCCCGAGCCACGAGTCGCTCGTCGACGACGTTCGTCGCGAGTCTCGGCGCGAGGGGACGACGACGGACGCCGAGCGGCGGCGCCCCCGAACCAGGCTGCATCACGCCGACCTGCCAAAGCTGGAGGCCGCCGGTCTCGTCGAGTACGACGCAGACGAGAAGCGAGTCCAGAGCGTCGAGGGAGCTCTCGCCCGGCGGCTGCGGTCGGTGATCGACGAGCACGAGGGGAAGGCCCGGAACGAGTAGCGCGGTGCGGACGTTCATTGTTTCGGGAATGTAGTAATTTCACACTACCTACAGCAATATACCGTCGGGAGTCGTACACGAGAGAATGGCAGATGATAAAGCGGGACGGGAGGACCAAGCCCGGGACGAGGAGAACCGACAGCGACGGCGCGACGTCGACGCGGAGCTGGAACGCGGCGACGAGCCCGAACCGGAGCTCGACACCGCGGATCTCGGCGAGGTCGAGCCCGAGCTCGAACGGCTGGAGTTCCCGGTCACGGGGGCTGAGATCGTCTCGACGATCGGCGACCGCGAGGTCGCGTCCCCGACGGAGCGGTACACCGTCGAACAGCTGGTCCCGGACACGGACCGAGTGGTGTTCGACTCCCCGGACCGCGTCCGCGTACAGATACGGCGTCCCACGGTCGCCGCGGCGATGAAGCGGATCGTCGAGACCAGCGAGGCGTTACCGAACGAGGAGCTCGACGGCTCGCAGTACGACGCCTACGAGAGGACCTTCCAAGAACTGGAGCGGGTCAGCCCCGACGACGAGGACGAGGCGATCGCGGAGATCCGCGACTGGGTCGTCGAGCGGGTCCGCGAGAAGGGGGCGCTCCCGGCTTCGCGCGGGGTCCGTCGGCAGCCGGCGAAGGTCGCTCGGCGAGAGGGACACCAGATCCGGAACAGTGACTGGCTCGGGATATAGGCGGTCGGCGGCCCTCTCGACGCGCCGGCCCGTGCGAACGACCCCCCGGCTGCAGGGGAACATCTTAAGTCGGCCTGCGCCCGAATGCAAGTGTATGCGAACGGGCGTATCGAGTGGTGACGGGTGGTGGCCGTGAGCGTGAGCCAGCGGATCGCCTCCGACGACCAGCTCGCCCGGCTGTTACAGATCGGGATCGTGTTGGAGGAGGTGGTCGAGGCGCGGGCGCACCACCACTACCGGGGCGTCGACGCCGATCTCGACGACGAGATCGAGGCGCTGCTCGCGGACGCGGCCGAGGAGTCCGCCGACCACCGCGAACGGTTGGAGTCGCTTATCGCCGGACTCGGGGTCGACAGCGTGCCGTTCGACGAGATCGAATCGCTCGTCGACGCCCGCTACGGGCGGACCAAGCCCGAGGACTTCGACGGGATCCTGTACGATCAGCTGTGCAACGAGGAGACGGCGTACAAGTTCTACGACGACCTCATCGAGGCGATCGAGGCGTCGGACGCCGAGTTCACGATCGACCGGGATCGCCTCTTGCGGACGCTGCGGACGATCCGAGAAGAGGAGGCCGAGGGCGTCAGCGAGGTCACGGAGGTCATGGAGCGACGATGAACCGGCGTATCGAACCGACGACGATCCCCGACGGAGGAGAGCCGTGAACACCGCAGACCAGTATCTCAAGACAATATACGTTGTACAGAAACAGGAAGACGGCCCCGCCTCGACGGGCTCGATAGCCGACGCGCTCGACGTGAGTCCGGCGAGCGCGAACGAGATGATCGGGAAGCTGGAGGAACGCGGACTCGCCGAGCACGAGAAGTACAAGGGAGTTCAGCTCACCGACGACGGGATCCTCCGAGCGCGGGACGCGCTCCAGACCTACTGCATCATCGAGCGCTTCCTCGCGAACGTGCTCGGCGTCGAGGAGTTCCGCGCGGAGGCCCACGAGTTGGAGGCCGTCATCGACGACACCGTCGCCGAGCGGCTGGACACGATCATCGACCGCCAGCCGGAGTGCCCCGACTGCTTCGACCCCGAGACCGACGCCTGCGCGTGCCTCGAAGTCGCGATGGCGCCGGTCGAGTCGGACTGAAGAAAGCGTCGTCGCGGCGTCCGTTCCGCGCCCGCGAGCTTACACTCCCGTGGAGTACCGCAGAATGCCCGCGATGCCGCCGAAGGCGTCCATCAGCTGTTCGCCCTTCTCGAAGTCCGTCGAGATGAACTTCGTGTCCGTCCCGCGCTGCTCGGCGATGTTCATCAGGTGTTCGATGACATCGTCGCGCTCGTCGACCTCGGCCGGCTCGCCGCACTCGGAGCACTCGTGCTCGGGGGTGGAGTGCCGCGAGTCGACCACCTCGTACTCCTCGTGGCCGTTCGGGCACTCGTAGACGACGACGTCGGAGCGGAGGTCCTCGGAGATGAGCAGCCGGTCGACCGAGCCCATGATCAGGTTGCGACGGGTCTGTTCGAACCCGTAGGTCGCCTCCTCGCCGGTGTGGAGCTTCTCGAAGAACTCCTCCATGTGGCGTTTGTCCTCGACGAGTTCCTGATCGGCGAGGGCCTCGCTGGCGTTGTCGACGAGGTCCTTCAGCCCCGACTCGTCGGTGTACGCCACGTCGAACTTGCCGAGCACCTTGTCCCGGAGCTCGTGGTGGAGGTAGTCGCCGTCGAGGAACTCGTCTTTCGTCGGCGAGGGGCCGCCGACGAGGATGCCGTCGAGCTCGTGGCGCTTGTCGACGAACAGGTCGTTGGCCATCCCCGCGACCTCCTGATAGAAGTTGTCGATCGCTTCGAGCCGGAGGCGGGCGAACCGCTGGGCGGATTGCCCCCCTTTCCGCTGTTTGCCGGGGACGAGCGAGGAGGCGGACTTGACGGGCTCGATCCGCTTGCCCTTCAGCCAGCCGACGTTGGCCTCCCGGCGGTCTAAGACGATGAGCCCGAACAGCCCGGAGTCCTCCAGCATGTGTTCGAGCGGTTCGGTGAGGAACTCGGAGTCGCAGTGGTAGCGGAACGACTCGACGGGCTGTGGCGGCGACTCCAGCGTCCGGGTGACCATGTTGGTCTGGCCGCCGCCCGCGTCGATCGCCCCCGAGAAGATCACGATCCCGTTCTCGGGCGGGAAGGTGTCGTAGTAGCGGAGGCGGTCTTTGATCGAGGTGAGCGCGTCTTGGACGGCCGTCCGGGTCTGCTTGGACTTGATGTTGGACGCCTCGCTGTGTTCCTGGGTGACGTGCGCGACCACGTCGGAGATCTGCCGGTCCTCGGGAATGTAGATAGTGACGAGCTGCGTGCCGGAGCCCTCGAAGTCTTTGAGCTCCTCGATGACCTTCCGGAACTCGTACTTCCGTCGGTCTTCGCTCGCCGCTTGGGCGTCGCTACTCATTACCCGAACTACGGCGGCGTGCGTGTAAGTAAGCTTTGACCTCCCCGCCGAGACGACGGTGCCGGTTCGTACGGGCCGTCAGCGTCGGTATTATTTATAAACGATGTGCGGTGGCGCGCGCCTCGGAGCGGCCGCCATCGGCGGCCGCGAAGAGCGCGTGCGAGGGAGTCAGTCGTCCGGAGCGAAGCGGAGGACGACTGACGAGGCTGGGGAGGCGTGAGGAGCGGGGCGGTTGCAGTCGAGGAGGACTCAAAGGGGCAGTCGCGAGACGCACGGAGGCGAAGTAAGCACCGCAGGAACGAGCGGAGCGAGTGACGAGGAGCACAGCGAGCGTCCGTGCGTCTCGCGGCTGGGGCTTTGGCGGTCTTTGTCGCCGATCTATTGGTAATCGTTTATAAACGAGCGACTGGGGCTTTGGAAGTGTTCACCGCACCAACGACGACACCACTTCGATCAAAAAGGACCGAACGACCGAACCAATCGCCCCGATCCTACATCGACTCGGGCGCCTCGACCCCGAGCACGTCGAGCGCGTTCGCCATCGTGTGTTTCGCGGCCGCGACGAGCGCGACGCGGGCGGCCCGGAGCTCGTCGTCCTCGGCTGTCACGACCGGGCACTCACGGTAGAAGGCGTTGTACGCGTCGGCGAACTCGCGCGTGAACGTGGCGACCGTGTGCGGCTCCAGGTCGTCGGCCGCCTCCTCGATGACGGCGGGGAAGCGGGCGACCTCGCGGAGGAGTTCGCGGGCCGCGTCGGTCTCCAGCGCGCTCGCGTCGACGTCGAGCGCGTCCGTGTCGACGACTCCTCCGGAGTCGGCCGTCACGCCCGGCACGTCGACGCCTTCGGCCGCGGCCTCGGCGAGGATGCCGGCGCAGCGCGCGTGGACGTACTGGACGAACGGGGCCGACTGCGCCTCGAAGTCGAGCGCGTCCTCCCACTCGAAGGTGATCGCCTTCGCGGGCTGCTTCGAGACGATGTCGTACCGGACCGCGCCGATCCCGACCTGGTGGGCGATGCGCTCGACGTCCTCGTCGGTGAGGTCGTCGTCGCGGATGCGGTCGTCCATCCGGGACTCGACCGCCTCGCGGGCGCGGTCGATCGCCTCGTCGAGCAGGTCGTCGAGCATCACGCCGGTCCCGCGGCGAGTGGACATCTTCCCGTCCGGGAGGTTGACGTACGAGTAGATGACGTGGCCGAGCCGGTCGGCGTCGTTGCCGAGCAGCTCCAAGGTCGCGTCGAGCTGGTCGGCCTGCAGCTTGTGGTCCTCGCCGAGGACGGTGACGGCGCGGTCGTAGTTGTCGAACTTCCACTCGTGGTGGGCCAGGTCGCGGGTGGTGTAGAGGCTGGTGTCGTCCGAGCGCAGGAAGACGAGGTTCTTCTCGATCCCCCACTCGTCGAGCTCTAACTGCCAGGCGTCCTCCTCGTAGACGGCCTGCTCGGTCTCTTTGAGCCGCGCGGCGATGTCGTCGGTGGAGCCGTCGCGCATGAACCGCGTCTCCTTGACGAACTCGTCGAACTCGGCGGGGAGCCGCGCGAGGCACTCCTTCATCCCGCCGAGCACGGTGTCGACGACCTCGCCGACGCGCTCGTACGTCTCCTCGTCGCCGTCTTCGAGCCCCTGGAGGATCCCGGAGATCTCATTCTCCGCGGCGTCGACCGCGGCGGGCTCGGCCTCCTCTAAGAAGGCGTTCCCCTTCCGGTAGTAGCGGACGAGGTCGTACTCGGCGCGGTCGCGGGCGGGCTCGGCGTCGAGGTCCGACTCGTCGAACCGCTCGTACGCCCACGTGAACACGGCCATCTGCCGGCCCGCGTCGTTGACGTAGTAGTGGCGGTCGACGTCGTAGCCGGCGTACTCCATGAGGTTCGCGACCGCGTCGCCGACGATCGGGTTGCGGGCGCGGCCGACGTGGACCGGCCCGGTCGGGTTCGCGCTGGTGTGTTCGACGACGACCGACGTGTCCCGGTCGGGGAGCGCGCCGTAGCCGGCGTCGGCGGCGGCCGCGTCGAGCGCGTCGACGAGGTAGCGCTCGCCGGCGTGGAAGTTGACGTACGGGCCGGCGGTGTCGACCGAATCGAGGTAGTCGTAGCCGGCGATGTCGACCGCGGCGGCGACCTCGCCCGCGACGTTCGGCGGCGCGTCGCCGACCTCGCCCGCGAGCCGGAAGGCGACGCTGGAGGCGAGCGTCGCGTCCATGTCGTCGGGCGGGCGTTCGATGCCGAGGTCGTCGGTCGGGAGGTCGAGCGAGGCGAGGGCGTCGCCGAGCGCGTCGGCCACCTCCGACCGGAACTGCCTGAACATACCGTCCGTTCGTCGGGGGAGTTAAAAGGGCCTTCCGAAGCGGCTCGGGGAGAGTGAGCGACGCAGACGACCGAAGTGCGCGCCGAGCGTGCGCCGCCCTCGCTACCGTGGCTCTGGAGGTGGTTGCCGTGCCGGTACTGAATTAGAAACGAGCAACTGGGGCTTTCGAGACCCCATTGCGTCAGCAGCAACGAGCAGTACTGTAACGGCCCTATTGAAATCAGTAGGAGCTGAGATGAATGGCGTGACCGATACAGAGCGTGGATCCAGCAGTTAGTCGTCTTCAGGCGCGCGGTCGGTGGTCCCAGTGAGGCCAAGGTGGTCTTCGACCGTGGCGAGGCGGTCGTGAAGTCGCTCGTTCTCCTCCTCCAGCGTGTCGATCCGGTCATTCTTGCGTTCGCTTTCGTCTTCGAGGTCGTCAATCCGCTCCTGTTTCTCGTCGAGTTTGTCCGACAACCCCTGGAGGGCGGCGAACAGCACGCCGTCGGCGTCGACAGTGCTGATCCGCTCGGGATCCCCTCCCAGACCGAACGCCTCTTGGAAGTCCGCGGCCATTGGGCCCATGTGGGTGACCCCCTCTCGGGTGTCGTACTCCCAGGTACTGACCTCGAGGGCCTCAACGCCGGCCAGCACCTCTCCGGGGTCAACCGGCTGGATCGCGGACTTGGCGGAGCGAGAGCTGACCGAACTCCAAGAGCTGTCCCCCGGGGCGAGTTCGACGCCGCTGCTGAAGTCACTGGTGGTCCAGACGACGGCCCCGCCGCCGGCCTGGAAGACGACCTCGTCGTCGGTCAGGGACTGGACGGTGTCGGTACTGCTGTCCCCCCAGACGAACGCCCCCTGGGCGAACGCCTCGGCCTGCCGGCCGGCGGCGAACGAGTAGTTCTCTCTGGCGACAGCATTTTGACCACCCGGGACTGTCGCGAACTCCCCTTTCGACGTTCCCGACTTGCCGGTGCGGTTGGCTCCACCACCGCCCACCGTGCTATTTGTACCACGAGCATCGTTAAAGTAACCCCCTCCGACGGTCGACTGCCGACCGCTTGCGGTGTTGCTGAATCCCCCGGCGACGGTCGACTGGGAACCGCTGGTGATGTTATTTAAGCCGCCGCCGACGGTCGCCAAGTTATCGCTTGCGGTGTTCTGATTTCCCCCGGCGACGGTCGCCGAGTTAGCGCTTGCAGTGTTATTTAACCCCCCGGCGACAGTCGCCGAATTAGCGCTTGCGGTGTTATTTAACCCCCCAGCGACGGTCGCCGAATTAGCGCTTGCGGTGTTCCGGGTTCCGCCGCTGACGGTCGCGTCGCCGCCGCTAGCGGTGTTGCCCACGCCCCCGGCAACGGTCGCGCCCCGGTGGCTGGCGGTATTTGTGTTGCCCCCGCTGACGGTCGCGTACATGGCGTCTTCGGTGCCCGATTGGGCGTTGCCGGCCCGGTTGTTCGACCCCCCTCCGACTGTGCCGAAGCGGTCGGTCACTTCGTTGGGCCCCGCGAGCACCCTTCCCGACGAATCCTTCGTCGTGGCCCCGCCGCCCCCGCCGATCATCGCCCCGAGTGACCCGTTCACGTCGTTACCGACGTACCCGCCGACCACGCTGCCACCGATACCGTAGGTGACGCCGCTGTCGTTCGTGTCCGTTCCCGCCGGTGCCAGCCGCATAACTCGGTCCCCAGCGACGGTTAACGTGTGGCCGCTGGTGGCGTCAAGGTCGCCTTCGACGAGGGTGTCGTCGGGCGTCGCCAGTCCGTAGCCGTCGCTGGCGTTCGGGGCGGCCCCCAGCACGCCGATGGGCAGGCCGCTGGCGGCGGTGTTACGCCCCAAGACGCCGATACCGTAGGTGTTGGTGAACTGCCCGCGGATCTTGTACTCGACACGACTCGTCGACAGGTCTACGGTCACAGTGGCTCCGGAGTTGACGACGAGACTGGGTTTCTCGACCGGCTCGTAGCCGAACTTGCTCGCTCGCACGTCGTAGGTGTCGGCTGCCACGTTGGCGCTGTACTCGCCGCTCGCGTCGGTCGTCGTTTCGCCTTCGAGCGTGTCGGATCCGGATTCGGTGATGGTGACGGTGGCGTCTTGGATGCCGGTCCCGCTGGCGTCGGTGACTGTCCCTTTTATTGTCGCCATTGATCGGTCCTCCTGATGGCGACGCGATGGTGTCTGCCCCGCGCGGGTGCGGAGCGCGTCGGTCGGTCGCCATCGATCCTCGGTCGTGCTCCTCGACTCGCCCGGTCCTTGTGGGTCGAGGTGACCGAGGCTTGGTCGGCGTTCGATACGTCCGGTCGGTAGTCCGATGGTGTGTCGGTCATGGCTGGTGGCTCCTCCGACCGCCCCCGGGAACCGCCGAGTACACCAGACAGGCTGTGACTCGTCCAATCACGGGAGTGGCCGCCCAATACACAACTCTATATTGGTAATTAGTAACAAAGTTTGGGAGTGACAGGGACATCTGTAAGAGACGCGCCCTGTATTCAGCATCATCTCAACGACCCACCATCGACTGAATATTTCGACGGAGCCGAAGCGATTACTCGCTATTCCACGATCTCGTCGATCAGCTCGCGCGCGCTCCGCCGAACGGCCTCGTCGCTCTCGATCGACGGCTCCCAGCCGAGGTCGACGAGCCGTTCGATGGAGAGGCGCATCTTCGGCACGTCCCCGGTCCAGCCGCGGTCCCCGCCGGTGTACGCGTAGTCGGGGTCGACGCCGAGCTCGTCGGCGACGATGTCGGCGATGTCGGTGACCGAGGTGGTCGTCCGGGTGCCGAGGTTGTAGACGTTTAGGTCCTCGTCGGCGCGCTCAACGACGTACTGGATGGCGTCGACGCACTCCGAGACGTGCATGTACGACTTCTCCTGCCGGCCGTCGCCGAGGATCTCCAGACTCGTAGGGTCGTCGTCGAGCTTCTGGATGAAGTCGGGGATCACGTTGCCGCGCTGGTGCGGGCCGACGATGTTCGCGAAGCGGAACACCCACGACTGCACCCCGTACGAGTGGGCGTGCGTGGAGATCAGCGCCTCGTCGGCGAGCTTCGAGGAGCCGTAGATGGAGATCGGTTCGAGGGGACCGTGATCTTCGGGCGTCGGGCGGGGCGCCTCGCCGTACACCGTCGAGGAGGAGGTGAACGCGAGCCGGTCGACGTCGACCTCGTGCATGCGTTCGAGGACGTTGTACGTCATCGCCGTGTTGTCCTCGAACAGCTCCCGGTCGTCGTCGTAGTTCGTGTCGGTGTACGCGGCGAAGTGGAAGACGGTATCGAGGTCGCCGGTGACCGCCTCGGCGACGTCACCCGGCTCGGTCAGGTCGGCCTCGACGAAGTCGGCGCCGTCGGGGACCCGGTCACGGTCGCCCTTCGAGAGGTCGTCGGCGACGCGGACGGTCGCGCCGCGGTCGAGGAGCCGGGCCGCGAGGTGGCTTCCGACGAGCCCCGCGCCGCCCGTGACCAGCACGGTCGAGTCATCGAGCATACACGCGAGTCGACGCGGGCCGGTAAGTACGCGTCGGTCGATCCGCGTCGCTCCCGCGATCCCGCTCTCCGTCCGCGCTCAGAGCCCCTCTCTGCCGCCCTCCTGCGCGAGGATGACGACCATCGAGAGCCCGGAGATGACGAGCAGGATGAGCGTTGGGACGACCGCGTACTGGTACAGGGCGTCCTCCTGCGCGCGCCAGATCTGCGTGACGATCGTCTCGAACCCGGAGGGACGGAGAATGAGCGTCACGGGCAGCTCCTTCATCGTCGTGAGGAAGACGAGGGCGGCGCCGGCGACGATCCCGGACCGCGTGAGCGGGAACGTCACGCGGCGGAACGCCCCCATCGAGGACTCGCCGAGGGTCCGGCCGGCCTCGACGAGCGTGGGGTCGACCCCGAGGATCGCGGTCCGCGTCGAGCCGACCACCTGCGGCAGGAAGCGGACGACGTACGCGAACACGAGCAGCGGGAGGGTCTGGTAGATCCACGGGACGTACCCGGAGCCGAAGTAGACCAGCGCGAGCGCTAACACGATCCCGGGCACGGCGAACCCCACGTACGTGGCCCGCTCGAACAGCGTCGCGAGCGGTGAGTCGTGGTTCGCGGCGAAGTACGCGACGGGGATCGCCGCCAGCGCGGCGGCGACCGCGGCGGCGGCGGCGACCGAGACGCTGTTGACGACCTGGATCGGCTCGAACGCCATCGAGGGGCGCCGGCCGGCCTCCGAGCGCACGAGCCACAACAGGAGGATCCAGAGCGGGACGAGGAGCGCGACCCCGGCCACCGACGCGGGCAACAGCGTCGCCGGCCACCGCCACCGGCCGAGGCTCACCGGTCGGTCGGTGGTGCCCGCGTCGTCGCCGTGGGCGTCCCGGTCCGACCGGACCAGCCACTCCAACGCGAGCACGACGAGCACGACCCCGAGCAGTTGGAGGGAGAGCAGCGCGGCGTAGTCCCGGCCGAACGCGTTGTACTCGACGTATATCTGCCGGGTGAACACCGGCAGCCGCATGATGGAAGGCGTGCCGAAGTCGGAGACCGCGTACAGCGCCGCCAGCAGCGACCCGGCGGCGATCGCCGGCCGGATCACGGGGAGCGTCACCCGGCGGAACGCCCCGATCCGACCGTGGTTCAGCGTGCGGGCCGCCTCGATCAGCGTCGTGTCGAACGAGAGGAGAGCCGCTCGCGTCGTCAGGTAGACGTACGGGTACGTGTACAGGGTG
Organism: Halorubrum sp. Ea1; assembly: GCF_002252965.1. NCBI lineage: Archaea > Methanobacteriati > Methanobacteriota > Halobacteria > Halobacteriales > Haloferacaceae > Halorubrum > Halorubrum sp. Ea1. The sequence goes on along the minus strand of NZ_NHPG01000028.1, from coordinate 55,181 downwards.
ATGACGAGGATCGTCCCCGAGAGCCCGTATATCTCCGGGACGCGCTCGACCCCCAGCGGCGCGAGCACGTCGTGGAACTCGCCTCGGGGGCCGAACGCGGAGACGAACGCGAACGCGCCGACGTAGCTCGGCACGACGAGCGGGAGCGCGGCGGCGACCGACCAGAACCGACGGAAGGGGAGGTCGGTGCGAGCGGTGAGATACGCCAGCGGGACCCCCAACAGGATCGAGAACGCCGTGACGCCGCCCATTAGCAGCAGGCTGTTGAGCAGCACCTCGGCGGTCCCGGCGCTGAACAGGAGGTCCATCGCCCGCGCTCGCTCGACGGTGACGGCCTCGATCACCAGCCACGCGAGCGGGAACATCATCGTCGCGGCGATCGCCGCGGACAGGAGGGTCAGTCCCGGCGGGAGGCGGCCGTCGCCGTCGGTCAGGAAATCGCGGATCCGGCGTGTCAGGCTCATGGTCCGGGAGACGGGGTGCGTTATCGGAGGGACGTGGCACCGACCGTTAGCAGTTCCGGTTCGGTCGTCGATCGGGTCCGACGGATATAATAGTTTAGGGAGGCCTAAACCGAATATGGAACTGACGCGTCGCGACGCGGTGGCCGCGCTGGCCGCCGTCGGCGCGACCGGGGGGGTCGCCCTCGCGGCCCGGCGGACGAGCGACGGTCCCGGAGCCGGGGGGGACGCGGCCGACGGCGGCGAGGGGGGCGACAGCCTCCCCGACGAGGCCGCCGTCCGGGCGTCGATGACCGCGGTCGCGACGGTCCTCTATCCGAGCGAGATCGACGGCGTCGAGGCGTTCGTCGGTGGCTTCCTCGACGGGCGCCTCGACGGGTCGACCCACGCGGAGGGGATTCGAGCCGCGGTCGGCGAACTCGACGCGGCCGCCCGCTCGTGGCACGGCGCGCCGGTCGCGGATCTCACCGAGCGCGACCGCGACAGGCTCCTCCGAGAGGTCGGCGCCGACACGGCGGCGGAGGACCCGGACGGGACGCTCGCGGAGCGGGTGCGCTACTACGTCGTCAACGAACTGCTCTTGGCGCTGTACGCCTCGCCGACGGGCGGGGAGCTGGTCGGACTGGAGAACCCGCAGGGACACCCCGGCGGGACCGAGAGCTACCGGCGGGGACCGCGATGAGCGCGGGCGACGCCCGAGGGGGAGGGACCGATCGCGAGGCGGTCCGCGACATCGACCGATCCCCCGTCGCGAACGCGGACGTCTGCGTCGTCGGCGCCGGTCCCGCGGGCGCGCTCGTCGCCGACCGGCTGGCCGCGGACCGCGAGGTCGTGGTCCTCGACGCGGGGCCCCGATTCGACCCCGCCGACCGACTCGCGCGGCAGGAGCGGGCGATCCGCCCGAGCTACGACCGGCCCGACGTGTGGGGCGGCGGCGGCGAGCGCGACGCCTACAGCAACGCCGGCGAGCGGTTCTACCCGTTGAACCACGCCCGCGTCAAGGGGGTCGGCGGGTCGACGCTCCACTGGCAGGGGATGGTGATGCGGCTCCACGAGGACGACTTCGCCTCCGAGACGGCGCGCGGCGTCGGCGCGGACTGGCCGATCGACTACGCCGACCTCCGGCCGTACTACGCCGAGGCCGAGCGCGAGCTGGGCGTCGCCGGCGCCTCGGACAACCCCTACGCGCCGCCGCGCGAGGAGCCGCACCCGATGCCGGCGTTCGAGCCCTCCTACAGCGACTCGCTGTTCGCGGAGGCGTGCGAGGAGCTGGGGATCGACATGCACTCGGTGCCGAACGCGCGCAACTCGGAGCCGTACGACGACCGCTCCGCCTGCGTCGGCTACGGCACCTGCCAGCCCGTCTGCCCGGCGGGCGCGAAGTACGACGCGACCGTCCACGCCGAGCGCGCGGAGGAGCGGGGCGCGACCGTGATCGACCGCGCGCCCGTCCAGCGGCTGGAGCACGACGCCGACCGCGTCACGGCCGCGGTGTACGCGACGCCAGACGGCGAGGAGCACAGGCAGGCGGCCGACGCGTTCGTCGTCGCCTGCGGCGGCGTGGAGACGCCGCGGCTCCTCCTCCTCTCGGAGTCCGACGACTACCCCGACGGCCTGGCGAACTCCAGCGGGACGGTCGGGAAGTTCTTCATGGACCACCTGTTCGCGGGCGTCGGCGGCACCCTCGACGAGCCGACGCGCCAGAACCACGTCGGGTTCTACACCAGCGCCTGCGACCAGTTCTACGACGAGGCCGACGCGCAGACCGCCCCGTTCAAGCTGGAGTTCTTCAACTACGCCGGGCCCTCGCCCGTCGAGATGGCGCTGACCGGCGACGACTGGGGGGACGCCCTCTTAGACCGGCTCCGCGACGGCTACGGCACTCACGTGGCGATGGGCGGACTCGTCGAGCAGCTCCCCCGGTCGGACAGCTACGTGACGCTCGATTCCGACCGCACCGACGGTCACGGCAACCCGGTCCCGGAGATCCACTGGCGCGTCGGCGACCGGGCGCTCCGGACCATCGAGCGCGCCAACGAGATCCAGCGGTCGGTCCTCGAAGAGCTGGGGGCGGATATCGAGTGGGTCGCCGGCCCCGACGCGACCGGCCCCGCCTACCATCACATGGGCACGACCCGCATGAGCGACGACCCCGAGGCGGGCGTCGTCGACGCCGACTGCCGGACCCACGACCTGGACAACTGCTGGATCGCGTCCAGCTCGGTGTTCCCCACGGGCGGCGCGATGAACCCGACGCTCACGATCGCCGCGCTGGCGCTGCGCGTCGCCGACGACGTCGAGCGCCGGTTCTGACTCTGTTTTAGGCAAACCTAAAAGCTCAAGTGGGTGGGGCGACCCGTACGAGGTAATGAGCGGATCACTCAGCGCGAACGGGTCGGCCGCCGAGGTCGACGAGACGGGGGACGATGCGGCGACAGACGGCGATGCGACCCCCGACGGCGACGCGGCGACCGCCGACGGCGACGCGACCTCCAACGGCGACACGGCGACCGCCGCCGACGACGCCGAGCACTACACCTTCGACGACGTCAGCGTCGTGATGGGGACGTACAACGAAGAGGAGGCGATCGCGACGGTCCTCGACGACATCGACGAGGTCACCGGCGGACGCGCCGAGGTCGTCTGCGTCGACGGCTCCTCGGATCGGACCCCGGAGATCGCCCGCGAACACGGCGCGACGGTGATCGAGCAGGAGCCGCAGGGGTACGGCGTCGCCGTCCGCGAGGCGATCCTCGCGCCCGACCGTCCGGTCGTCGTCACGACCGACTGCGACGACACCTACCCGATGGAGGCGCTCCCGGAGTTCCTCGAGGCGATCAACGACGGCGCCGACGTCGTCAGCGGCGACCGGCTCTACCACGGCGCGAAGGCGATGCCGGCGTTCAATCGCCTCGGCAACCACGCGTTCGCGCTCCTCGCGTCGGTCCTGATGGGCGAGCGCGTCCGCGACACCACCACCGGGATGCGCGCGTACCGCCGCGACGTCGTCGAGGGCATCGAGTGGACCGAGAACACCGGCCTCTCCGCCGAGCTCCTCATCCGCCCGCTGATGCGCGGCCGCGACGTGCGCGAGCGCCCGATCGACTACGCCGAGCGCCTCGGCGAGACGAAGCTCGACCCGATCGAGGGCGGCGCCGCCATCGCCAAGTCGATCGTGACGGTGTGCGTCGAAGAGCGGCTGCGGCGGCTCTGAGGCCGCGCAGAGCGTCGCGGACGCCGGACGGCGGTCCGGACGGACGCTGTGGGCACAGCGGACCGCCGCCGGCGGCGTTTTCGAAACCGCGAGCGACGGCCACGAATTATAAGCGGTCAGCTCACGTTGCCTCGCTCGCCTCGGCGTCCGTCTCGAAGGCGACCCACTCGGCGTGGGCGTCCGGGTCGTCGGGCAGATACGTCTCCTCCGATCCGCACGCGACCGCGAGCCGGCAGACGGAGCGCTCCGGGGGCCAGATCGCCTCGACCGTCCCCTCGTCCGTCGCCCGGACCGTCGCCTCCTGCCGGTAGGTGAACGTCGAGCCCGCGGGGTCGACGAGCGTCACCGTCACGATCACCTCGTCGCCCGCGGGGTCGATCGGGGCGGTCGCGTTCGGCGCGCCGGCCAACCGCGCGCCGGCGGGCGTCAGCGACCAGTCGACCGTCAGCGAGCCGTCGGGATCGCGCACGCCGTACTCGGCGTCCCCGTCGCCGCGCGCGGTCTCCAGTCGAACGACCGCGCGCTGGACGCGGTCGGGCACGCCGACGGTCGTCTCCGCGCCGACCCGCGACCCCTCCCGGACGTCGAGCGGTTCGAGCTTCGGGGTGACGTGCCGGGTCGGGTCCGGCGTCCACTCGCCCCGGTACGCGTAGCGGTGGAACTCGCGGTCGGGGTACGCGTCGATCACCGCGAAGTCCTCGACCGGGTCGCGGTCGAGCGCGTACACGACCGGCCCGTCCAGCCCGGGCTCGTTCCGGAGCGCCTGAAACGGGTGGCCGAGCCACTCGCCGTACGGCGTGGGGACGAACACGAGGTCGTCGTCGAACTCGGCCGTCTCGATCGGCGCGTAGGCCGTCTCGTACTTCTCGGCGTGCGACGCGTGCCGGTCGAGCGGCGCCTCGGCCGCGGCCGCCGCGCCGAGCGCCCCGCCGAGGACCGCGATGACGGCGAGCGCGGCGACGACCGCCCGCGCGGTTCCCGGCGTGACGCGGGACGCGAGCCGCGCTCGGAGCCGGGAGAGCCCCCGCCCGCCGGCGACGACGGCGACGCCGGCGAAGAGCGACAGCGGGACGAGGAGGTCGAAGTGGTAGAACGGCCCGAAGCCGGCGACCAGCCCGTCCGTCGGATCCGAGAGCGTCGCGAGGAGGTTGTTCGTCCCCCAGAAGAAGAGGTTGCCGACGACGACGGAGCCGGCGACGCCGGCGACCAAGACACCGGCGGTGCGCTCGAATTGAGCGTCGCCACCGGACCCGAGCGCGCCCCGCCCCGACAGCCACCCGCGCGCCGCCAGTCCGCCGCCGGCGAGCGCGAGCAGCGTCCCGAGCGGCCCGGCGACGACCCACCGCGTGGCGAGGTACCACAGCGCATATCCGTTCGATCGAAGCGCCAGTTCGGGCGTGTACTCCTCGCTGTGGCCGAGGATCCGGCGCTCGCCGAATCCGGGGCCGTCCATCGGCGCGAACGCCTCGTAGGGGAAGGTCAGCGGGGAGCCGGTCATCCGGAGGTTGTACGCGAGGGTGACGCCGACGAACAGCGTCCCGAACAGGGCGGTGAGGCCGTGGCGACGGACCGTGCCGGGGAGCCGGAGCGACGGACTCCCGACGTCCCGGACCGCGACGACCTCTCGGGTCGCGACGACCGCCCTGACCGCGGCGACGGTCCGGACGAGCGCGTGCAGGATGAACGGCGCCGCGAACAGCACCGCCGTGTACGGCCGGGCGAAGAAGGCGAGCCCGATCGCGACGCCCGCGAGCCCCGCGAGCGGGAGCGACCGGTCGCGGACGCTCCGGAGGTACGCGACCGCGAACAGGAGGTTCAGGAACGTCGTCGGCGCGTACGGGAGGAACACCGAGGAGGTGACGAGCGCCAGCGGCGAGGCGACGAAGCAGACGGCGGCGGCGAGACCCACCCGCCGCTCGAATATCGTCGACCCGAGCAGGTACACGAGCGCCGCGTTACCGGCGGCGACCGCCGCGAGCGTCACCCGCGGCTCGCCGAACAGCGCCATCGAGACGGCGTACATCGCGGCGGGGACGGGGTTGTACTTTGGGTAGAGCCGCCCGCCGTCCTCGATGAAGAACCACGGCTGGACGGCGTCGGCCAGCGCGCCGGCGTGGATCTCGAGCTGGCCGGAGAGCAGCAGCGCGGCCTGCGTGAGGTACACCGCCTCGTCGTGGTTGACGGAGTGGTAGCGGAACAGCGTCGCGGCGATGAGGAAGGTGACCGCCCCCGTCGCGGCGGTGAGGAGGGCGGCCGCCAGAGTCAGGCGGTCCGCCTCGGCCAGCCGGACGCGGGCGCCGCTCGCGAGGCGGCGGGCGAGCCGGCGGGGACGGCGGAGGGCCGGAGGAGAGGCCACGGGCGGCGGCGCGGACCTACACCTCGACGCCGGCCTCGCGCATGAGGTCGATCGTCGGTTCGAGGTCGGACAGCTGCGTCAGGTCGATGTCGGGGACGTCGAGCTCGTCGATCGAGGGGAGGTCCCCGATCGGCTCCACGTCGGGGATGAGGGGGTACTCGAACGTCGTCCGGGCGAAGTAGTCCTGCGCCTCGGCCGACAGCAGGTGGCGGACGAAGTTCTGGGCGAGGGTCGCGTCGCTCGCCGTGTCGATGACCGCGGCGCCGGCGACGTTGAACACCGCGCCGGCGTCGCCGCTCGTGAACGCGGTGCCGATCGACGCGTCGGGGTTGCCGTCGAGGACGCGCTGAATGTAGTAGTGGTTGGTGAACGCCGCGTCGATCTCGCCGTCGGCGATCGCCTGACAGGCGGCGAACTCGTCGGGGTAGCTGCTGATGCCCGACTCGACGACAGACTCCAGCCAGTCGAGCGTCGCCTCCTCGCCCTCGATGAGCCGCATCGCGGTGACGAAGGCCTGACAGGAGCCGTACGAGGGCGCCCAGCCGAGGGTGCCGGCGAACTCCTCCGGGTAGGCCATGACGTCGTCGGGGAGGTCCCCCTCGGAGAACTCCTCGGTGTTGTACGGAACGGTGCGGGCGCGACCGGACGTGCCGATCCACTGCTCGGTGCGGAACTCCGATCGGATCATATCGGTGATCTCCGAGGGAAGCGCCTGCGTGCGTCCCTCGTCGGCCAGCGCGCCGAGCGACCCGGCGTTCACCGAGTAGAACACGTCGGCCGGCGACCCGTCGCCCTCGTTGGCGATCTGGTTGACGAGGTCGGTGGAGCCGCCGTACCTGACGGTCAGGTCGAAGCCGTCGTACTGGTCGTCGATGTACTCGACGAGCTCGCCGACGAGGAACTCCCCGCGGCCGGAGTAGACCGTGAGCTCGCCCTCCAGGTCGGGCATCTCGGCGATGGGGGTGCCGCCGGGGGCCCCGCGCCCCGCGCGGCCGGAGCCGATCTGTCCGATCGACCCCTCGGCGTCGCCGTCGCCGTCACCGTCGCCGTCGTCGCCGCCCATGCAACCCGCGATCCCGGCCGCGCCGAGGGCGCCCGTCGCCGCGAGGAACCGCCGGCGGTCCACGTCGTCTGAGAAGTGGTGAGTCATGTGTTTTAGGCTAACCTAAATCGACTTAGTGGTGTCGGTTCAGTCGTCCGCGACCGCCGGCGCCCGGCGGATCGCGTCGAGGCAGTCGAGCCAGTCGCGCATGTGTTCGCCGACGTGGGTGAAGAACGCACCGTTCCGGTACTCCTCGAACTCGCCGTCGGCCAGTCGGTCGGCCATCGCGGCGTACACGGCGGCGTAGTCGCCGGCGTCCGCCCCCGCGTCGTCGATGAGCTCCCAGAGGTGCTCGTTCAGCTCCAGCCCGGCGACCTCGTTGTGGAGGTCGTCGAACGTCGAGCGGGCGGCCTTGTTGTGCTCGCAGAGGGGCCGGCCGTTGTAGATCCGCTTGCCGAGCACGTCGCAGGCGCGCTTGAGGAACACGCCGCTCCAGATGTCGTCGAAGCGGCCCACGTCCCACTCGTTGTCGTCCATCGGGAGCTGGTAGAACGCGGGGATCACCTCGCGGCGGAACGCGAGGTTCATCGAGCAGACGGTGAGGTAGTTGCCGCGCGCGGCGACGAAGTCCCCGCCGAAGTCGTCGGCGGTCGTCCGGGTCTGCGCCTGGCCCTCCAAGTCGCCGTCCATCAGGATCCGGACCGCGTCGAGGTCGGGGACGTTCGTCCACAGTCCCTGCGAGGCGACGACCTCGCCCGCCTCGATCTCGGCCGTGCCCGTTTCGACCGTCTCGTCCATCGCCGAGTACGGGTAGCCGCGGGGGTAGAGCCCGTGCTCGTCGGCGTTCTGATAGAGGACGTTCACCCAGCTCTCGTCGGAGCCGACGGACTCGATCGAACCCTCGAACGCGAGGTTCTCCATGTGGCGCCCGAAGTAGTCCTCGTCGTCGTGCGGGAGCGTGTCGTCGTCGATGAACAGGCCGTACTCGAAGGCGTCGTCGGCCCACATGTAGAGCAGTCCGAAACTCGTCTCGGCGTGGCTGGCGGCCGGGACGACGTGGCCGTACTCCGCGACGCCGTTGGCCTCGTACCACTCCTCGCGGCGGCTGCCGTCGAACACTTCGCCGGAGACGTCGAGGTCGTCCAGCATCGCGCGCATCTCGTCGACGTCGCAGAAGTCCTCTGTGACGAGCACGAAGTGGAGCCGGGAGACGTCGAACCCGTGCTCTCGGGCGTTCGCGACGTACTCGCGGAGGCACTCGTACTCTCGGATCGTAGGGACGATCACGCAGATGTCCCCGCTCGCGGCGGCTGAGCGGCGTTTTTCCATACACCGAGGTTTTTAGGCTAACCTAAAAATCTGGCGGTCCGGCGCTCGGCGACTCTCCCTCGTCGGCCGCTTCCGGTCCGTCAGCGGGGATTCCCCCGTCGGCCTTCGCCGGGGGAGCCGGCTCGTCGCCCGTCGTCGGCCCGGCCGTCGGCGAGAGGCCGAGCGCGAGCGCCGCGACTCCGCCGCCGGCGAGCGTGACGGCGTTCTTCAGCGCGTGGTCGAGGATCGCCGCCGCGAGCGCCGTCTCGACGGGCAGCCCGGTCGCGCTCACGACGAGGCCGGTGAACGCCGCCTCGTACAGCCCGATCCCGCCCTGCGAGAGCGGGAGCACCTTCGCGAGGTTGCCGACGCTGACCGCGAGCGTCCCGACGACGAGCAGCGTCGGCGCCGGGACGATCCCACCGAGCCCGCCCACGAGCGCGGCGAGCACGAGCACCGCCGTGAGGACGTCGAGCGCCCAGATCCCGAGGCTCCAGAGGAACACCGCACCGAGGCGCCGGGGATCGGCGGCGACGACGCGGACGGACGCGCCGAACCGGACGGCGGCGTCGACGGCCCCCGCGAGTCGCGATCCGGATACGCGGTCGCGGAGCGCGCGGCCGAACCGCCGGTCGCTCCGGGCGACCGCGACGGTCGCGACCGAGAGCACCGCGGCGACGACCGCGATACCGGCCGCGGCCGCGAGCGCGGTCGACGGCGCGACGGCGCCGACGGACGCTCCCGACCCGGGCGACCGACCGGTCAGAAACAGGAGCGCGAGCGCGACGCCGCCCAGGGCGCCGATCGCCACGAGGTCGAACGCGCGCTCGACGGCCAGCGAGGCGACGCCGGTCGGGTACGGCACGTCCCGGCGCTCCTTGAGCAGGTACGCGCGGACGCCGTCCCCGGCCCGCGCCGGAACGGCGAGGTTCGCGGTCTGGCTGGCGAACACGGTCGCCGTGAGGAAGCCGGTCCGGCAGCGCCGGCCCATCACCGCGAGCACGTCGCCGTACCGCCGCCCCCTGAGCGGCCACGAGAGCAGGTAGACGCCGAGCGCGGCGGCGAGGAGCGTCGTGTCCGCCGCCGTCACCGCGTCGACCACCGCGTCCGCGTCGAGGCTCCGAGCGATGATCGCCGCGCTGAGCCCGACGACGAAGAGCGTCCCGACGAGGGTGAGTCGCTTCCGCGAGAGCTCGGCGCGGAGCCGCGCCCGGAGGCCGGCCTCGGTCACGGGCGCGACCCCCGGCGTCGGGCCGTTCGGAACCGACCGGCTCTCTCACCGGTCCGCGGGCGTTCGAGGCGCCGTTCGACGGTCATGCGTTGATTTAGGTTGCCCTAAAACATATAACGCTGACGGTTCGGCGACCGTGTGCGACCGCCGCCACGGGACGGACCGGACCGCGTTCCCGCGAACTGCCGACTGCCGAAAAGTGCTTTTGTGCGTCTATCAAAATATCACACATGTCCGACTCCGTCCGAATGTGGCTCGTCGAGCGGACGTACTCCGACGACGAGCAGAACATGGTGATCCTCACTTACGCCACGCCCGACGGCAAACGCTACTTCCGGAAGGAGCGCGCCCTCACCTCCTTCACCGACGTCCGGGACACCACCGCCGCGGTCGACGCCGACCCGGAGAACGTCGGGAGCGTCGACGACCCCGCCGAACGCGAGCGGTACGCGGCCGAGGCCGACCGCATGGCGGCGGCTCACGCTCCGGACGACGTGATCTGACCGACGCGATCCGACCGACGCGGCCGCGCTTAAGTCGGTCCGGCGCGAAGTCCCGTCGATGCGGGCCACCTTGGAAACCCTCGCGGCCGCCGCGCTCGTCGGAGTCGTGCAGGGCGCACTGCGCCTCGTCGGCCTCGCCGGGCTCCTCGCGCTGTCGACCCCGCTCTCGCTGGCGCCCTGGACGGTCGTCACCAGCGTATACGCGCACGGGTCGGTCGGCCACCTGCTGGCGAACGGCCTCGCGCTGCTCCTCGTCGGCCCCCTCGTCGAGCGCCGGACGACGCGACTGCGGTTCCACGCGTTCGTGGTGACGACCGGGGCGGTCGCCGGGATCGCGCAGGTGATGCTCGGCGGGCTGATCGGTCCGCCGACCGCCGTGTTGGGGCTGAGCGGCGCCGTCTTCGCGCTCGGCGGCTACCTTCTCGCCGGCAACGTCGTGACCGCGACGCTGTTCGACCGACTGCGGCTCCCGCCGCGCGCGCAGTTCGCGCTGTTCGGGCTCGCCGCCGTCGCGCTCACCGCGACGACCGCGGCGCCCGGCGTCGCGCTGATCGCTCACGCCGTCGGCGCGTTCTGCGGCCTCCTCTCGGGACGAGCCGGACTGCTGGACGTTCGGTGACGCGAGTGGAGAGGAGACCGCGGCGCCGTCGCTGGCGGCGGTAGAAAATGCGGAGAGAGCGAAATACGCCCTAGCGCTTAGTCTTCGAGAACGATCTCGATGCTGACGTCGTTCGGCACTTGGACGCGCATGAGCTGGCGGAGCGCGCGTTCGTCGGCGTCGATGTCGATCAGACGCTTGTGGACGCGCATCTCCCAGTGCTCCCACGTCGCCGTCCCCTCACCGTCCGGGGACTTTCGCGACGGGATCTCGAGCGTCTTCGTCGGCAGCGGGATCGGGCCCGACAGGGCGACCCCCGTCGAGTCCGCGATCTCGCGGACGTCGTCGCAGATGTCGTCGAGGTCCTCGGGGCTCGTGCCGGCGAGGCGGACGCGTGCCTGCTGCATCGATTATCGCTCGTTGACTTCGAGCACCTTGCCGGCCGCGATGGTCTGACCCATGTCGCGGATGGCGAAGCTGCCGAGTTCCGGGATCTCGCCGGACGGCTCGATGCTGAGCGGCTTTTGCGGGCGCACGGTGACGACCGCGGCGTCGCCGGACTTGATGAAGTCCGGGTTCTCCTCGGCGACCTCACCGGACGACGGGTCGATCTTCTGGTCGATCGACTCGATCGTACAGGCGACCTGCGCCGTGTGGGCGTGGAAGACGGGCGTGTACCCGGCCGTGATGACCGACGGGTGCTGCATGACGACGACCTGCGCCTTGAACGTCTCGGCGACGCTCGGCGGGTCGTCGGCGGGGCCACAGACGTCGCCGCGACGGATGTCGTCCTTGCCGATGCCGCGGACGTTGAACCCGACGTTGTCGCCGGGCTCGGCCTTGGGCACCTCTTCGTGGTGCATCTCGACCGTCTTCACCTCGCCGCCCACGTCGGACGGCTGGAAGGAGACGTTGTCGCCGGTGTTGAGGATCCCGGTCTCGACGCGTCCCACGGGGACGGTCCCGATACCAGAGATGGTGTACACGTCCTGGATGGGGAGTCGGAGCGGCGCGTCCGTCGGCGGCTCGGACTCCGGCAGGTCGTTGAGCGACTCCAGCAGGGTGGGGCCGTCGTACCAGGGAGTGTTCTCGGAGTCCTCGGAGACGTTGTCGCCCTCGAACGCGGAGATCGGCACGAATGTCGTGTCGTCGGTCGCGAAGCGGACCTGGTTGAGCAGGTTCTTGACCTCCTCGATGACCTCGTTGTAGGTGGACTCCTGGTAGTCGACCAGGTCCATCTTGTTGACGCCGATGATGAGCTCGTTGATGCCCAGCGTGCGGGCCAGGAACACGTGCTCTCGGGTCTGGGGCGCGACGCCGTCGTCGGCCGCGACGACGAGCACCGCGTTGTCGGCCTGCGAGGCGCCCGTGATCATGTTCTTCACGAAGTCACGGTGGCCCGGGCAGTCGACGATGGTGAAGTAGTAGTTGTCCGTGTCGAACTCCTGGTGGGCGATGTCGATCGTGACGCCGCGCTCGCGCTCCTCGGCGAGGTTGTCCATCACGTAGGCGAACTCGAAGCCGCCCTTGCCCTTCTCTTCGGCTTCCTCGCGGTGCTGCTCGATTACGTGCTCGGGGACGCTCCCCGTCTCGAAGAGGAGGCGACCCACGAGCGTACTCTTGCCGTGGTCGACGTGGCCGATAATGGCCAGGTTCTGGTGCGGTTTGTCACTCATGGGGTAATCACGCGCTAAGGCGCTCTGTGAGTAAGTTTCGGTTGATTCCACTAAAACGGTTTCGATACGGTTCACAGACCATCGCGACGCAGTCAGGCGATTCTCGACAACGCGGGGCACGTCAGCGGGACACACGGTAGGGGTCCCGGTCACGCGGTTCGACTGCGAGAGGGTCGGCCGTCCCCCGAAACGGGGTGAAAATCGCTACTCCAGTCGCCCGACGTCCCCGAGCACCGCGCTGGCGGTCTCCGGGCCGCCGGCGCCGCGTCCCGAGATGTTGAGCCGACCCGCGTGCGAGGTCTCGATCTGGACGATGTTCTGGGTGCCCGAGACCGCGAGCGTCCCGTTCTCGGGGACGAGCCGCGGGGCGACCCGGACCGTCTCGCCGGTCGCCTCGCCGATGAGCCGGACCGTCCGGCCGTCCTCGGCGGCGAGCCGGAGCGCCGAGCCGGGGACGTCGCGGATCCCGGAGACGTCGGCGTCCTCGAGCGTGAACTCGCGAGCGTCGGCCGGGTCGTCGGCCGCGCCGAACGAGAGCACGTTCGCGAGGATGACGCACTTCAGCGCCGCGTCGGTCCCGTCGACGTCGAAGGAGGGGTCCGCCTCGGCGACGCCGAGGTCCTGCGCCTCCGCGAGCACGTGCTCGTAGTCGAGCCCCTCCGCGGCCATCCGCGTGAGGATGAAGTTGGCCGTCCCGTTGAGCACGCCGCGCACCGCCGTGACGTGGCCGGGCTCGATGTCCTCGACGGTCGAGACCGCCGGAATCGCGCCGCCGACTGTGGCCTCGAACCGGATCTCGCCCGCGCTGTCGGCGACGGCCGCCCGCAGGTCGCCGAAGCGCTCCGCGACCGGGCCCTTGTTCGCGAGCACGGCGTGGCGGTCGCGCTCCAAGGCGCGAGTCACGTGCGAGAAGCCGGGCTCGGCGTCGCCCAGCGTCGTCGGCGTCGCCTCGACGAGGACGTCGTAGTCGGCCGCCAGCGCGTCCGCGGGGTCGGCGTCGCCGACGATCCCCCGCTCCGCCTTCCGGGCCACCACGGCGTCGGGGTCGACGCCGGCGTCCCGGCCGCCCGTCCCGTCCGCGACGACCGCCGTCGAGGAGTCCGCGACGGCGACGACCTCGTGGCCGTACTCGCTCGCGAGGTCGACGACGGAGCGCCCGACCGCGCCCGCGCCGATGACGGCGAGTCTCACGCCTCCACCCCCGTGAGCGGCTCGACCAGGCGCAGCTCCTTCTCCTCGGCCAGCTCCCGGACCGCCGCGAGCGCGGCCTCCGTCTCGCCGGCGCGGGCCTCCAAGCGGAGCCGAGCGCTCGACGCCTCCTCGGTCCCCTGCGGCGCCGCGAGCGACACGTCGGCGACCGACGCCGACGCGCAGGCCTCGATCCGGGAGAGCGTGTCGGAGAGGTCGGTGTCGATGAGGTGGCCGAACAGGAGCAGCGTCACCTCCTCGGCGTACCGCTCCGTCCCCGCCTGCATCACGTTCACGCCCTCGCTCCGGAGCGCCTCGACGATCCCCTCGAAGCGCTCTTGCGTCGCCTCGAAGTCAACCTCGACCGGGATTCGGCCCCGGGGCGTCTTGTTCCCCCGCTCGTGGTAGATCGAGAGGAGGTTCCCGCCGTTGTCGGCGATCGGCCGGAGGGCGGCGAGCAGCTGTCCGGGCTCGTCGACGAGTTCGAGCCGCACCGTGTGCGTCGACGGCGTCGCCGAGGCGTGCCCCCCGTCGGGGCTGGCGTCGTCGTCCGCCGCCTCCTCGGGAGCGCCGTCGCGGTCGTCGCTCACGCCGCCACCTCCGTGCGGCGCGCCGAGGCGGGTGGAGCAATTACTCCTGCGATCGCGATCCGGCACGGTCCTGTCGGCGACGCGGAGCGGTCGCTTGGTGGCTCCGTCGCGATGCGCCGAGCGGGAGTCGTGCCCGTCTGCATACCCGAAAGGAGTCGGGGGATCGGGTATAAGCCTTCGGCGATGGCAGGCGTTGCCTCGCCCGCCTCCGTGTGAACGAACCGCACGGGGGCGGCGGGGACGGTTCGACGGGGAGAGACGTGTTCGGTCGAGATCCGCGGGTACGGTGGGCGTTTCAGTCTCGAAACAGGCAAAAGACATTTTCGGACAGCAGCGGTACCGTCCGCGCTGATGCCCTCCACCGACAGAGAATCGGGTCCGACCGCCACCGACAGGCGACCGGTTCTGAAGTACGTCGCGCTCGCAATCGCGGGATTGATCGGGGCGGATCTGGCGATGGAAACGACCGGATCGCCGGACGAATCGCCCTCGTGGGGCCCTCCCGTCGAGGGCGGGCACGGAGACTGGGCGATCATCGACGAGGACACCGATCGGTTCGCCGGCGAGGGCGTCGACGCGACCCTCGTACTGACGGTGCAGGGACCGAACGACGGCTCCGACCGGTTCCACGACGGCGGGCTCCGCATCGTCAGCTACGAGGCGACCGTGGACGACGACAGTCGGGACTGGAACTACGCCCTCGGACGACCGCGCCTCTCGCTCCGTCTCAGACTGAACGGGGACGGTTCGGGAACGGCCTTCTTCTCGAACGCCAACGCCTACGGGGACACGACGGACGGGGACGTGTCCGGACGCACCGAGATCCGCCACGCGTTCGAGCCGGGGAGCGGCCGAGGAGCCGTGAATCCGATCCTGAACTACTCGGGGCCCGCCGACGGCGACGGGACCGGAGCGACCGCGACGATGGAGTCGAACGTTACCGTTCCGGTACGGAAAACGTGGCTACGGGGGATCGGCGGTCGGATCGAGGTCGGGACCCTCCGGTGCGAGATAACCGAGACGGTCACCTTCGTCGGGTGACTGCGGCCGCGAGAATCCGATCCGGATTCGGCGAGACGGCTCTCTCGGTCGCGAGGAAACGCCGCAAAATCGAAGAAGACCGCCAAACCGAAGAAGATCCCTTAACCGAAGAAAACCGCGACCGCGGGCCGACCGACGCTTAGAAGTAGTCGATCGACTGCGGCAGTTCCAGCTTCATCCCCTTGCGCTCGCGGATCTCCATTATCTTCTCGCGCTGGAGGTTGTCGACGAGGACGCGGAAGCCCGCGTTCTCGGTGTTCCACGAGGCGCGACCCTCGGTGGCCGAGCGGATGTCGGAGGAGAAGCCGATCATCTCCTCGACGGGCGCGATGCCCTCGACGACCATCAGGTCGCCCTCCTGGTACATGTCGTCGACGCGGCCGCGGCGGCCCTGGATCTCGCCGGACGCCGCGCCCATGTGCTCCGAGGGGACGTCGATCCGGACGTCCTGAATCGGCTCGAGCAGGCGGACCTCGCCGTCGATCAGCGCGCGGTGGACCGCGTCGCGGACGGCGGGGATGACCTGCGCGGGCCCGCGGTGGATGGTGTCCTCGTGGAGCTTCGCGTCGTGCAGGCGGAACAGCGACCCCTGGACCGGCTCGGCGGCGAGCGGGCCGTCGTCGAGCGCCTCCTGGAGGCCCTCTAAGACGAGTTCCATCGTCTCGTTGAGGTGCTGAATCCCCTTCGTGTCGTCGATGAGGATGTTCGTCCGGTGGATGTCCTCGACGTTCTGGGAGGTGTCCTTGTCCATGCCGGCCTCCTGCAGCGCCTCGCGGCGCTCCAGTTCGGGCATGTCCATCGAGACCTCGCCGAGCTGGATGGCGTCGACGATGTCTTGATCCATCGGCTGGACGGTGATGTAGAACTTGTTGTGGCGGTTCGGCGAGACCCCCTCGACCTCGCGGGACGCCTCTTGGGGCTGCTCGCGGAAGACGACGATCGGCTCGCCGGTGATGACCGGGATCCCCTGGTTGTCGCGGATCCGCTGGGTGATCACTTCGAGGTGGAGCTCGCCCTGCCCGCTGATGAGGTGCTCGCCCGTGTCCTCGTTGATCTCGATCTGGATCGTCGGGTCCTCCTTCGCGACCTGCTGAAGCGTCTCGATGAGCTTCGGCAGGTCGTCCATGTTCTGCGCCTCGACGGACTTCGTGATGACCGGCTCGGAGATGTGCTCGATCGACTCGAACGGCGTCATCTCGACGGAGGAGACCGTGGAGCCGGCGATGGCGTCTCGCAGCCCGGTGACGGACGCGATGTTACCGGCCGGGACGTGCTCCACCTCCTCGCGCTCCGACCCCATGAAGAGGCCGACGCTCTGGATGCGGTTCTTGCCCGCGGTGCCGGAGACGTACAGCTCCTGGCCCTTCTCCAGCGTGCCGGAGAAGACGCGGCCCGTCGCGATCTCGCCCGCGTGCGGGTCCATCGAGATGTCGGTGACCATGAAGACGACCTCGCCGTCCTCGTCGACCATCCGCATCGTGTCGGCCAGCTCGGAGTCGGCGTCACCGCGCCAGATGCGCGGGACACGACGGGGCTGTGCGTCGACCGGGTTCGGGAAGTGCTCGCAGACCATGTCGAGCACGACGTTCGACAGCGGCGTGCGCTCGTGGAGCTCGTCGCGTTTGTCGGCCTTCTCGAGGTCCATGATGTCGCCGAAGTCCATACCGGTCCGCTGCATCGACGGCATCGAGACGCCCCACTTGTACAGCGCGGAGCCGAAGCCGACGGTGCCGCCCTCGACGGAGACGGTCCAGTCCTCGGGGATGTCGTCCATGTTCTCGGCCATCCCGCGAATGAGCTCGTTGACGTCGGCGATGACGGACATCAGCCGCTCCTGCATCTCCTGGGGCCCCTCTTGGAGCTCGGAGATGAGGCGGTCGACCTTGTTGATGAACAGCGCCGGCTTCACGCCCTCGCGAAGCGCCTGCCGGAGCACCGTCTCGGTCTGGGGCATCGCGCCCTCGACGGCGTCGACGACGACCAGTGCGCCGTCGACCGCGCGCATCGCGCGGGTGACGTCGCCCCCGAAGTCGACGTGGCCGGGCGTGTCGATGAGGTTGACGAGGTGGTTCGTGTCCTCGTACTCGTGCGTCATCGAGACGTTCGCCGCGTCGATGGTGATACCGCGCTCCTGCTCGTCCTCCTTCGTGTCCATCGCGAGCTGTTCGCCCGCGGTGTCCTGGGAGATCATGCCGGCGCCGGCCAGCAGATTGTCGGAGAGGGTCGTCTTGCCGTGGTCGACGTGGGCGGCGATGGCGATGTTCCGGATGTTCTCCGGGCTGTCCATCAGCCGCTCGCACTCTTGAACGATCTTCTTGCGTCGGCCCATTATACCGTTCGTTACCGACAGCAGGGTCAAAAGGGTAGTGTTTCTCCGCGGCCGTTTCGGCGGTAGTCACCCCCGATCGCCGGCGATTTCGTGTCGATCGCTCGCATGGTTCGGGCGTGACGGAAGCCGACGACCGCCGTGCGGCCGCGACCGTCTCCACGCGGATTTAAGTGCCCGGTGCGGAACCGGGGCGTATGAACGAGACGCTCTCGCGGCTCGCCGACACCGGCGTCGTCGCGGTGCTACGCGGGGTCGAGGCCGACCAGCTCATCGGGATCACGGAGGCGCTCCGCGAGGGCGGCGTCACCGCCGTCGAGATCACCGCGGACACGCCCGACGTCGCCGGGAAACTCGGCGAGGTGACGGGCTCGTTCGGCGACGAGGTCGTCGTCGGCACCGGCACCGTGCTCGACAGCGAGACCGCCCGGACCACCCTGATGGCGGGCGCCGAGTTCGTCGTCTCGCCGAGCCTCCACGAGGACGTGATCGAGACATGTAACCGCTACGGCGCCGTGACCGCCCCCGGCGTGATGACCCCGACCGAGGCGGTCCGCGGCTACGAGGCCGGCGCCGACTTCGTGAAGGTGTTCCCGGCGAAAACCGTCGGCCCGGCTCACCTCGGCGCGATGAAGGGTCCGCTCGGCCAGATCCCGATGATGCCGACCGGCGGCGTCAGCCCGGACAACGCCGGCGACTACGTCGAGGCCGGCGCGTTCGCGGTCGGCGCCGGCGGCGCGCTCGTCGACTACGACGCCGCCGAGCGCGGCGACTACGACAAAATCACCGAGACCGCGCGCGAGTTCACGCGAGTCGTCGAGGAGGCGCGGAGCGATGGCTGAGGAGCGGACCGGTTCCTCGGTCCAGTTCAGTGACATGCCATACCATGCCTGCCGAACAAGTGTGCGGAGACGCAAATACAGATGACTTCCACCCCGCCCGCTCGGCGAGAGGCACACTCACTTGGAAGTCACCCGAGAACCCTGCCGATGTCATCCCCCGGTCCGCCGCCGGGAGCCCCCCTTCCCGGCGGGACCGGACGCGTGCCGTTGCGTCCCGCGCTGCGGCGGCACGCGTGCCGCGGCCGCGACCGTCACATGAAGTCCGCGATACCGGACTGCTTGTTCGTGTCGTCTTCGAAGATCGATTCGAGCGACTCCTCTAACACCTTCAGTCGCTGTTTCGTGTAGGGCCGGCAGCCGAACCGGTCGGCGACCTCGATGGCGGTGTCGACGTACTTGTTCACCGACCCCTGGTGGACGGTGAGGTTCACGCGCCCACCGCACTCGCGGCAGTCGCCCGAGAGGGGCATCCGACGGTACTTCTCGCCGCAGTCGAGACACCGCGTCTCCTGCCGCGAGAACGCCCGGAGGTTCCCGATGATGTCCGGGAGGAAGTGGTACTCGATGACCCGCTCGGCAACGTCGGTCTCGTCGACCGCGCGGATCTTCCGGGCGAGCGCCAACTGCGCGTCCATCTTCTCCATCATGTCGCCGAGCGTCTTGTACGCCGACAGGTCCGGCCCCATCGCGATGTCCGTCGTGTCGTGAGTGTGGTCGAACCCGTGGTACTCCTCGTCGGTCCCGAGCGTGTCCTCGCCGAGCTGGATCCGATCCTCCAGCTCCTCCGGGTCCGTCAGCTCGAGCGTCGCCTCGTAGAACTCGCGCGGGTACTCGCGCACGATGTCCATGTTGTGCGCCTCGTCGTCGATCTCCGAGGGATCGATCCGCGAGGACATCACGAGCGGCGCGTCCATGCGCCCCCCGCGCTGGTCCGGCAGAAATTCTTTCGAGAAGTTGAGAAGTCCGTCCATCAGGAGCATCACGCAATCCTCGTCGCCGTCGCATTGATCGACCGACAGATCGTTCGCGACTAACGAGTGCGTGTCCTCGACGGTGAGACAGTAGACGTGGTCGGTGTCGCTCTCGACGGTGTCTATCTCGGCGATGGCTTCGGTACCGTAATCGCCGGCACCGCCATCCGACACCGTCGAAGCGTACGGTTCGACGGATGAGACGTTCTCGGCCAATCGGTCCCCTTTCCGGGAGAGGTGGAACCCGGCGACTTCGGCAAAACGGACGGCGTCACGCGAAGACACGCTGAGCACGTACGTCTGTGCGTTCAGTCGGGGGTCGTCCTCGTCATAGAACTCCGGGAACTTGTCGTGGAGGCGCACTCGATCCGGTCGATCGACGGTCGCGTGGATACCGAGTCGTCTGAGCAGGCCGAGCAGGTCCTCGCGAAGTTCTTCGCTCACGGTCGTCGCCGTGATCCGAAGCGAGCCCTCGTCGACGCCGCCGTCGCCGCTGAAGTAGCCGCGGAGATACGCGCCGACGATCGACTCGGAAGCGTCGAAAATCGGATCCGGGACGCGTTTGGTGCGCGCGTACACCCCCCCGTCGAGGACGGAGTCGAAGAACGCGCGAAGGAGGCGACCGGAGACCGTCACTTTCGCGTGGTTCTCTTCGTACGGGTCGGTGCCGAACTCCTCGCGCAGGACGTCGAGGAAGAACGCTCTCGCCTCGGTCTCGGTCCCACAGATCGTCGTCTGGTGAATCGTTCCCTTCGGCGTCTCCTGTTCGCGAGCGAATCCCTCGGCGGCGTAGTAGCCGAGCAGCGTCGCCACGCGGTCGTTGAGTTCGACGAACCGATCGATCTCGGTTCGGTCGCGTTTCATGCCGAGCGTCGCGTCCTCTGGGACGAACTCGAGGAGTTCTTCTGTCGAAGCGAAACAGCGCCGGAGATACGACACTGGGAAGCTCTCGCGGTACAGGTAGTTGCTCAGCGTTTTCTTGTTCGTGTCGAACACCTCGGTCATGCTCTGGAGGGGGTAGAACCGTCCGTCCCAGTCGTCCGCGAACGCGTCCTCGAAGAGTTCGTACATTCGGTCTTTATCCAGTCCCTTCACCATGAGCCGGTCCGTCGGAACCGCGTCGGACTCAAGGAACTCGCCGAGCAGATCGAAGCGCCGAGAGCCTCGCTCGCCGCCGTCACTCCCGACAGAGTCCGGAACGACCACCCTGTCAGACGGAGCGAGGTCCCGCGCCTCCGTGCCGACGATTTCGTCCCGATCGGCGTCGTACACGTGAACCCCGTGATCCGGCGTGACGGTTATGCTTCGGCCGGTCTCTGTTCGAATCCGCACGAGGTGATCCGGGGCCGGGTGTTTGCTGACCGCCTCGATCGGGCGGGAGACCCTGTCACCGTCAGAGGTTAGGGCAGGCGCGTGCAGGTCGCCGTCGACGCCTTCTAGCTTCCCGATCGCCGTCCCGAAGTCGTCGAACTCCACGTCCGACTGCCCGAGATACGCCTCGACAAACTCCGCGATGGTGTCGTAGCGGAGGTGTCCCGTCTCGTCCTCGTACCAGAGCTTCGTCTCCGGGTGGAAGCAGTTCCGCCGTTTCGCGGCGTGAAAGTACGGATGAGCGTATCCGACCGCGGCCGAGGTAAATCCTACCACTCTCCCGACAGTAGCCGCGCTCGTGTGCGGCGCCATCCCGAAGACGAGCTCGCCGACGAGGTCGTCGCGCTCGTTCACCTCGTAGAAGCGGGGGAGGCCGTAGAACTGCTCGAGGAGGTCGTCGACGAAGTCGGCGGTCCGCAGCATGTGCTCGGCGGCGCCGTCGGAGAGGACGATGTCCTGCACCCGGAGCTCCACGAGCTGGTCGTCGTGGCGCAGGGGCTCGCCGTCGATGTCGGTCTCGTAGCCGATCTCCCGGAGGTGGTCGGCGGTGACGTCCAGCTCCTCGGGCCGGACCGACGTGACCGGGAGGTCCGTCATGTCGTACCTGACGGTGCCGTCCTTGAACGACGTGACGCCGTTCTTCGCGCGGAGGATTCCCTTCTCCATCGGCTCCGGCGTCTTGTTCCGCGAGGTGAGCCCCTGGACTCCCTTGAGGATCTCGAAGGAGGCCTCGCGCTCGCCGACGGTCTCCAGCGCGGAGCGATATGCGTCGTTTACGTCGACCTCTTGATACGTCGCCGCCCGCACCTCCCACTCGCAGCGCGGGCACTCGACGCGGCCGGCCTCGTCGGGCTCGCAGACGGTCCCGCAGTCGTTGCACTCGTAGTGGGGCTCGGTGTGGACCTCGCAGTCCGGACACCGGGCCTTGTAGGTGTGCTCGCCGCAGTCGGGGCAGACCCGGTCCGACACCTGGAGCTCCAGCCGGCCGCGGTGGCCCGAGTCGTCCATCACGCTCGCGGCCTCGGCGACGTCGCGCTGGGGGCCGCCGGCCTCGTTGATCGGGAACAGCGTGTGGACCGCCGGGGAGAGGTCGCGGCTCTCCGACTTCTCGGGGCGACCCATCCGGTTGCCGATCCGAGTGGGCGCGCGCTCCCGTATCTCGAACGGCGCGACCTCGTTGACGGCTTTCACCGCGTTCTCGCCGCCGTCCCACTCGCGGGCCGCCGCCGAGAGGTCCCCGTCGTCCCACGTCTTCCGGAGGCCGTCGTCGACCCCGAGCGACCGCGCGAGCGGGCGCCACGTCGGGATTCGGAGGGCGTCGGGCGTCGCGGCGTGCTCGACCAGCAGCGCCTCCAACGCCGTCCGCGTCGCCTCCGTGCACTCGATCGCGAGGACGCCCTCGACCACGTCGCCGTCGGCGACCGCCTCGGCGAGGGCCTCGAACGCCGCGACCGACACGTCGTGCCAGAGGTAGGTGTACTCCGGGTGGAGCGGGCAGTCGTACTCGCGCGCCCACTCGAGCGCCTCGTCGGCGTCGGGGCGTTCGAGGTCGACGTGGGGGTCGTCCGCCATCGCCTGTACGTCGGCGCCGGCGTCGGCGAACTCCTTCACCCACCACTCGTACACGTAGGAGGCGGGCGCGAGCGGGTGGTTGTTCTCGACGAACTCCCCGTAGTTGACGAGGTACTCGCCGAGGTCGAGCACCTTCTCGACGCCGTTGCGGACCTCCTTCGCCTCCTCCGGGTCGTCGATGCGTCGGACCTCGCCGTTGGCGAGCCGGACCGTCGGCCCCTCGATGGAGTCGACGGGGACGACCCCGTGGGCCTTGCCCGGGCGCTCCGTCTTGATCTGCGTCCCGGCCGCGAGGAAGTCGTCGACGAGGTGCATCGTCGCCGGGTGGACCCCGCCGGTCGCGAACCCGTGGTTTCTCGCGCGACCGTACCGGAGCCGGAACCCGCCCGCCTCGCTCGGGTGGGTGAACACCGGGCGGCCCGCGATCAGGTCCCGGAGGAACTTCTGGGAGGGTTTCGCCCGGGGCGGACCGTCGGGTTCGTCTCCCGCCGTTTCGACGCCTCCCTCGTCGCTCTCGGCGTCGCTGTCGTCGCCCTCCCCTCCCGATTCGCCGTCCGGGGCCTCCGAACCGTCGTCCGCCGATGCGTCGGCGTCGCTCTCGCCGGAGCCGTCTTTCCCGATCGTCCCGTCGATCAGGTCCTGGAGCCACGGCCAGTCGACCTCGTCGAGGTCGCGGGTGTACCGCTGTATCTTCGGGGCCTTCAGGGCGATCCCCTCGGCGGCGACGAGGCACATCCCGCCGCGCGCCGAGTTCGTGTCGACCCGTTCGAGGTCGCGGAATCCGGAGACCTCCTCGTCGCTCGTCGCCTCCCCGTCGAGCATGATGGGGATGTGCTCCGCGATGAACTTCGACTCCTTGTCCTTCGGCGTGTACTGGAGCCCGGTCTCCTTGTCGTAGAGGGCGATCTCCTCGGCGTAGCGCTCGACCTCCACGTCGCGCGGCTTGTACTCGTCGATGCCCAGCAGCGACCGGGCGTAGTCGGCGACGAGGACGGAAAGCGCCTGCGCGGTCCCGCCCGCCGACCGGATCGGCCCGGCGTAGTAGACGTTGACGAACTCGGTGCCGTCGTCGTTCTCCAGCAGTTCGACGCGGTCGATCCCCTCGATCGGCGCGGCGACGACGCCCTCGGTGAGGAGAGCGACCGCGGTCCGGACCGCGCCCTCGACTTTCCCGGCGCGGGAGTCGTAGTCGCCGACCGTCCCCTCGACGAAGTCGGTGACGAGTTCCAGCGCCGCCTCCTCGCGGGACATCTCACCTTCCAGCTCGCGGACGCGCTCCGCGACGCCGTCGATGCCGAGGATGTTCTCGACCCGGTCGGCCATGTCGCGAGCGACGGGGATCTCTACCTCGGGCTCCGGGTCGTACCCCTGTCCCTTCGCCGTCTCCGCGAGCGCCAGCGCCTCGTCGAGCCTGTCTTCGATCCGGGCGAAGTACCGCTCGTCGTCGGGCCTCATCGCCGCGAGATCCGCCTCACAGCCATAAGTCGAGGTCGGTGACCGCGTCGTGGGACCGCTCCAGCGGCTCGTCGAACGCCCGCAGGTGACACTCGCCCGCCCAGACCGTCCCGGAGTCGAGGTGCCCGGCGAGCGCCTGTCCGCTCGGCCGCGACAGCACGGCGTGGGTGTGCGCGAACACCTCGCCGTCGAGCAGCGAGACGTTCCCGACGCAGGCGGCGACCTCCAGCGGCTCGTCGAAGGTCACGGACTGGTACTCGGTGTCCTCCTGGTCGTAGAACCAGACGTCCGCGTCCTGCACGGCGCCGAGCGCCGTGAACCAGCCCGCCTCGACGTCTTCCGCGCGGGCGAGGTCCTCGATCTCCTCTCGCCAGTCGGCGCCGGTCTCGAATCGAGCCACGTACTCCGCCGTCGTCTCGACTTCCCGGTGGTGCATAGGAACCGTCCACGATGGCCGGGGGCAAAAAGGCTTCAGTCGCGGTGCGCCTAACCGGTCCTGAGAAAGTTGATATAGCGATATCCGATTTATTCATAAGCGATGGCGCTACGGCGAGCAATGGAGAGGCGAGCCGCTCCGGCGTCGAAATCGCGAGAAGAGGGAGAGTCGAGAGGTACCGGGACCGGCTTCAGAACGGGGCCTGCGGGCCTTCGTCGTCGCCGCCGTCGTCGGTCGTCTCACCGGGGAACGACGGGGACATGCCGTCGCTGCTGGTGCCGCCGAGGTCGCCGTCGGCGCCGGAGTCCATGCCGGTGTCGGCGTGGACCGTCTCGATCTCCGGGATCTCCTTGACCATCCGGGACTTGATCGCCTGGATCGTCATCGGCGAGATACCGCAGCCGGAGCAGGCGCCCCCGAGCTGGATCGTGACCTCGCCGTTCTCGCGGTCGAGGTGGCTGATCGCGGCGCTCCCGCCGTGCATCTGAATCTGCGGGAAGTTGCGCCGCAGGAAGTTCGTGATCCGCTCGCGAAGCTCGTTTTCCGCGTCGGCTGTGTCCGTGCTCATGCCAGCGATTTGGCGGTCGGCGGGCTTATGCCTTTGGTTCGACCGGACTCGAACCGCGAGAACCGACGTCTCGAACGACGAGCCGGCCGCGATCGCTACTCCGGCCGGTCGACCTGAAACGTCCGGTGGAGCTCCGTTTCGATCCGCTCGACGTACTCGTCTAGCGTCTCCTCGAACGTCTCGTCGTCGACGAGGACGCCCTCCATCCGATCGCGCGGGTTCTCGGGGAGTTCGACGTAGAACTCGCCGTCCTCGTAGAACGGCTCGGACTCGTTGAGGATCGTCTGGTCGATCCCGTGGATCAGCTGGGAGTCGCGGCGCTCGTTCATGTGGTTGAACGCGTTCTTGTACGCGCGCTGGAGCTCCTGGAAGTAGTGGGCGTACTTGTCCTCGAACTTCTCGGGATCGAACTCGTCGGCCATACCTGATCGAACGGTACGGCGAGGAAAAAGCCGGTCGATCGCGGTCGGGAACCGACGAACGCCAAGGAGAGACGGCTCAGGTGCCGGAAACGGGTCGGTTCCTGAGAGCGGCGAATCGAGGGTCGACCACGTGGTAAATTCCATGATGCTATATCAAAATAGCACAGAGAGGGATGCCGTTCAATCGGGGTCGGACGTGCCGCGCTGGAAACGGCGTCCGGCCGAGGACGACGGTGCCGCGCTGAAAACGGCGTCCGGCCGAGGACGACGGTGCCGCGCTGAAAACGGCGTCCGCGACGGCGACTACCGCAGCCGGCCGAGCAGCCGGTAGTCGCGGTCGGGCTCGTACCGCCGGAACAGCAGGCTGTTCGTCAGCACGCTCACGCTGGAGAGCGCCATCGCCCCCGCGGCCAGCGCGGGCTGAAGCAGGCCGAGCGAGGCCAGCGGAATCATCAGCGTGTTGTAGCCGAGCGCCCACACGAGGTTTTGTTTGATCTTCTGGAGGGTCGCGTCCGAGACGCGGATCGCCTTCACCACGTCGAGGGGGTCGTCGCGCATCAGCGTCACGTCCGCGGCCTCGATCGCCACGTCGGTACCGCTCCCGATGGCGGTGCCGACGTGCGCGACCGCGAGCGCCGGCGCGTCGTTGACGCCGTCGCCGACCATCATCGCCTGCCGGCCCTCGTCTTGGATCGCCTCGACGGCGTCGGACTTGTCCTCAGGCAGGACGCCCGCCCGGACGTTCTCGGGGTCGATACCCACCCGTTCGGCGACGGCGCGGGCGGTGCGCTCGTTGTCGCCGGTGATCATCATCACGTCGATGCCGCGGTCGCGGAGGGCCGCCACGGCGTCGGCGGCGCTCGGTTTGACCGTGTCGGCGTCGGCGACGACGCCGATCAGGTCGCCGCCGTTCGTGCCAGCGGGCACGCGAGCGACGAGCATCGCCGTCTTCCCCTCGCCTTCGAGGCGCTCCATCGTCTCGGTCGCGGCCGAGGCGTCGACCCCCTCGTCGGCCAGTAGCTTGCGGTTTCCGACGAGGACCGACTCGCCCTCGACGGTCGCGCGCACCCCGTGACCGGGGACGTTCTCGAAGTCGTCCGGCTCGGGGACCTCCAGGCCGCGCTCGCGGGCGCCCTCGACGATGGCGCGGGCGAGCGGGTGCTCGCTGCCGCGCTCGGCGATCGCGGCGGTCCGGAGCACCTCGCGTTCCGCGTCGCGGTCGCCGTCGGAGTCCCCGAGGTCGTCGTCGGGGTCGACGTGCCGCGCCGCGCCGCCGTCGGGGACGGGCTCCCCGTCGCGGTCGAACGCGACCACGTCGGTCAGCTCCATCGCGCCCTCGGTGAGCGTCCCGGTCTTGTCGAAGACGACGGTGTCGACGTCCTTGGCGCGTTCGAGCACGTCGCCGCCCTTGAACAGGACGCCGTGGCCGGCGCCGATGGTGGTGCCGACCATCGTCGCGGCGGGCGTCGCCAGCCCGAGCGCGCAGGGACAGGCGATGAGCACCGCGGAGGCGAACACGACGATCGCGAACTCGGAGATCGAGACGGCGCCGCCCGCGACCGCCGGGCCGCCCGCGACGAGCCCCCACAGCGGGAGCGCGTTCACGAACCCGGCAAGCGTCTCGGGGAAGAGGAACCAGACGATCCCCCACAGCAGGGCGTTGACGATGACCGCCGGGACGAAGTAGGCGGAGATCCGGTCGGCGAGGTTCTGGATCTCGGGCTGGCGCGACTGCGCCTCCTTCACCGTCCGGACGATCCCCTGGAGGGCGGTGTCGGCACCGACCTTGGTCGCCTCGACCACGAGCACGCCGTTCTCGTTGATCGTCGAGCCGATCACCTCGTCGCCCTCGCCCTTCTCGACCGGGACGGACTCGCCGGTCACCATCGACTCGTCGACCGCGCTCTGCCCGTCGACGACGACGCCGTCGGTCGGGACCTTCTCGCCCGGGCGGACCTTCATCCGGTCGCCGACCGCGACCTCGTCGACGGGGACCTCCCGCTCGGTCCCGTCCTCGTCGACGGCTTCGCCGTCTGCATGCGGCGTCTCCGACGCCGCTCTGTCGACGAGGGTGGCCCGATCGGCCTCCATCTCCAGGAGCTTCCGGAGCGCCTCGCCGGCCTGCCCCTTCGAGCGGGCCTCGAGGTAGTTACCGAGCGTGATGAACACGAGGATGAGCGCCGCCGTGTCGAAGTAGAGGCTCCCGGCGACGAGCCCGGCGAGGACCGCGACCGAGTAGGCGTACGCGGTCGTGGAGCCGAGCGCGATCAGCACGTCCATGTTGGCGCGCCCGTTCGTCACCAGCGCCTTGTAGGAGTTCTCGTAGAACGGGCGCCCCAAGACGGCCTGCACCGGCGTCGCGAGCAGGAACTGCACCCAGCCGATCCGGACGCCGAAGACGGTCTCCGGGAACAGCGCCCCGTCGAGCAGGAGGTGATCGGCCATGAACAGCAGCAGCGGCGCTGCGAGCGCCGCCCCGAAGAGGGTCAGGCGGAGCTGTCTGCTGATCTCCTCCTCGCGGGCCGCGTCGCGGGCGTCCTGCCCGGCGTCGCCGCTCTCGCTCGCTTCCCCTCCGGACGCTCCCGCGTCGCCGTCGGCGCCGCTCCCCTCGCGAACCGGCGAGTACCCCGCCGACTCGATCGCGTCGTAGAGGTCGGAGCGCGAGGCGTCCGCGGGGTTGTACCTGATCTGCGCCTCGTCGGTCGCGTAGTTCACCGTCGCCTCGATCACGCCGGGCGTCGATTCGAGGGCCTCCGCGTTGGCCTCCGCGCAGTTCGCACAGGACATGTCCGCGATCGCCACGGTGACGGTCTCGCTGACCGCGCCGTAGCCGGCCGACTCGATCGCCGCGTAGATCTCGCCGAGCGACGCCTCCTCGGGGTCGTACTCGACGGCGCTCTCGTCGGTGGCGTAGTTGGCGTTCGCCGAGACCACCCCGTCGAGGTCCGCGAGGGCGTCCTCGATCGTCGCCGAGCAGTTGGCGCAGGACATGCCCGTGACGTTCAGGTGGGCTGTTCTCGTTGGCATGTCTACTACTACGTGTCCCTCCCTTAGGCGGTTTTCTGCTTCGATATCGGGGGTTTAGCCGGGTCGAAAGATTCGAATCCAAAGCGACTATTGTGTCCGAGAAATCGGAGAGACGAGAAACCGAAGCGATCGACGATGTTTATTTAAATGGAGTACGATGGCGCGCGCCTCCGAGCGCCCGCAGGGCGCGAGTAGCGAGGGACCGAAGGTCCCTCTGACAGCCGGCGGCTACGCCGCCGGCGAGAGCGCGTGCGAGGGAGTCAGTCGCCGGAGCGAAGCGACGGCGACTGACGAGGCTTGGGAGGCGTGAGGCGCGGTTGCGGTGCGGGTTGGGAATCAAAGGGGCAGACGTGAGGGAGACGCAGGCGAGGTAAGGACCGCAAGAGCGAGTGAAACGAGTGACTGAGGACCGCAGCGAGCGTGCGTCTCCCTCACGGCTGGGGCTTTGGAGGCGTTCACCGCCGCTCCACCATCAGCAATCACTTATAAACGAGCGACTGGGACGTCGCAGGCGTTCACCGACGATCCGCGGTCACCCGCTCATGCACCCTATCACGCCCCTTCCTCCAGCCGCTGGTATCGCTCTCGGAACCGCGACAGGCAGGACGGGCAACAGAAGTGATAGACGTCGCCGTCGATTCGGGCCGTCTCGCCCTCGCTATCGACGGTGTTGGAACACTCCGCGCAGGTCAGCGCGAACTCCACGCCCTCGATCGACGGCGTCCACTCGAACTCGTCGACCAGCGTGACCGCGTACTCCTCGACGGCGACCCCCTCGAGCAGCCCCTGCACCCACTCCCGGACGTTCCGCCCCTCGACCCGACCGTACACGCGCAGATCGCCCTCGGCCGTGACGAACACGTGCTCGACGGCGTCGGCCTCGCGGACGCGGTCCCGCGCCGCGCCGAGCGCCTCGGGGCGGTTCGGCGGCAGCTCCACGTCGATCAGCACGGGGACGCCGGCCCGCAGTTTCGTGCGGTCGACGTCGACCGTGAACCCCTCGATGACGCCGGTCTCCTGCAGCCGCGTGACGCGGTCCGAGACCGCCGGCCCCGAGAGCCCCACGCGGTCGCCGATCTCGCTGTACGGGCGCCGGGCGTCCTCGGCCAGCAGCGAGAGGATCTCCAAGTCCGTCTCGTCGAGGTCTCTCATGTCGCGAGAGACGGCCTCGCGATACAAGACAGTTACCCGGATTCGCTTCGGATTCCGAAGTCAGAATGAACAGATATCCCCGGTCGCGAAGCGACAAGCGAAAAACGTCTCCCACACGTACGAGCGGGTACCATGAGCCGAACGCTCACCGTCGAAGGGATGTCGTGTGACCACTGCGAGCAGAGCGTCGAGGAAGCGCTGGAGGGCGTCGCCGGCGTCGAAGGAGCGACCGCCGACCGCGAGGGCGCGTCCGCGACCGTCGAGGGCGACGCGGATCCGGACGCGCTCGTGGCCGCGGTGAGCGAGGCGGGCTACGACGCGTCTCCCTGAAACGAACCGCGCGATCGGCGTCCGCTCGGACGCCTCGCTCCTACCGGTTCAGCGTGTGGATCGCCTGTCCGCGGGCGTTCTCCGCGGCCTCCATCACCGCCTCCGCGAGCGTGGGGTGCGTGTGGACCGTCGCCGCCACGTCCTCCAGCGTCGCGCCCATCTCGATGGCGAGCGCGACCTCGGCGACCAGCTCGGAGGCCTCCGGCCCGACGATCTGCCCGCCGAGCAGGAAGCCGGTCTCCCCGTCGGCGACGATCCGGACGAACCCCTCGGTGTGACCCGTCGTCATCGCGCGGCCGGAGGCGTTGAACGGCATCTCGCCGACGACCGGGTCGAACCCCTCCGCCTCGGCCTCGCTCTCGGTCAGTCCCACCGTCCCGATCTCGGGGTCGGTGAAGACGGCCGCGGGGATCGCCTGCTGGTCGAGCGCGGCCGGCTCGCCGGCGATCACCTCGGCGGCGACGATCCCCTCCTTCGAGGCCGCGTGCGCGAGCATCGGCTCGCCCGCCACGTCGCCGACGGCGTGGACGTGGTCGACCGCGCTCCGCGTCCGGTCGTCCGTCTCGATGAACCCGCGGTCGTCCGTCTCGATCCCGGCGTTCTCCGGGTCGAGCCCGTCGGTGACGGGTTGGCGGCCGACCGCGACGAGGATCTTGTCGACGCCGTACCTCGACTCCTCGCCCTCGTCCGTCTCCGTGTGGAGGAGGTAGCCGCCGTCGGCGGCCTCCGACCACTCGCTCGCGCCCTCGCCGAAGCCGAACTCGACGCCGAGCTCCTCGGCGCGCTTGCGGACGATCCGCTTCACGTCGTCCTCGTACGGGTCGAGGATGTCGTCCAGCATCTCGACGACCGTCACGTCGGCGCCGAGCTTCGCGTACGCGGTCGCCAGCTCCATCCCGATGTAGCCGCCGCCGACGATCCCGAGTCGGTCCGGGACCGTGTCGGCGTCGAGCGCGTCGGCGGAGGTCCAGACGTGGTCCTCGGCGAAGTCGAAGCCGGGGATCTGGATCGGGCGGGAGCCCGTGGCGACGACCGCGTGCTCGAACTCGATCGACTCGGAGCCCTGCCCCTCGCCGCCGTGCGCGACGCGGGCCGTGTGCTCGTCGACGAAGGAGGCGGTCCCGGGCACGAGGTTGACGCCGTTCGCCTTACAGAGCTTCTCGACGCCGCTCGTCAGCTGATCGACCACGCCGTCCTTCCACTCGACCATCTTCCCCATGTCGACGGCGGGGTCCGCGTGGACGCCCATGAACTCCGCGTTGCCCGCCTCGTGAGCGAGCCCGCTCCCCGTGATCAGCGCCTTCGAGGGGATACAGCCGCGGTTCAGACAGGCGCCGCCGTACGCGTCGCGCTCGACGAGCGTCGTGTCGAGCCCCTCCTGTGCGGCGCGGATGGCGGCGACGTAGCCGCCCGGTCCGCCGCCGATCACCAGTACCTCCGTTCCGGTTGCGATGTCTCCGACGACCATTATTGAGTCAACAGCAGCAGCGGGTGTTCAAGGTGTTCCATTACGGTGTTCGCGAACTCGGCCGCCACCGCGCCGTCGACGACGCGGTGGTCGATCGACAGCGACAGCGGTAACGTCGGCGCCGGGACGACCTCGCCGTCGCGGACGACGGGGCGCTCCTCGATGGCGCCGAGCCCGAGGATCGCGGTCTCTGGGTAGTTGATGATCGGCGTGGCGAACTCGCCGCCGATGGCGCCGAAGTTGGTGACGCTGAACGTGCTCCCCTTCATCTCGGCGGGCTTGAGCTTGCGATCGCGGGCGCGGGAGGCGAGGTCGCGAACCTCCGCGGCCAGTTCGAAGATCCCCTTCTCGTCGACGTCGTCGACGACGGGGACCATCAGCCCGGCGTCGGTCGCGACCGCGATCCCGAGGTTGTACTCCTTTTTCAAAACGATCTCTCCGTCGTCCTCGCGCAGTTCGCTGTTGAGATAGGGGTGCTCTTCCAGCCCCGCGACGATCGCCTTCATCACGAACGGCATGTAGGTGAGCTTCACCTCCTCGGCGTCCGCCTTCGGCTTCAGCTCCTCGCGCGCCGCCACGAGGGCGTCGACCTCGGCGGTGTCGTGGTGGGTGACGTGCGGCGCGGTGAACTTCGACCGCTCCATCTGCTCCCCGATGGTGCGGCGCACGCCCCGGTAGGGAACGGTCTCGTCGCCGGCGGACGCGCCCGTCTCGGTCGCGGCGGCGGCCCGGTCGGCGGCGGTATCGCTCGCGGCGGGCTCCGCGCCCGCGTCGACGTCGACCGGTTCGGGCGTGGGTTCCGGTTCGGCCGTCTCCGACTCCGGGGCGTCCGCGTACGCCTGCACGTCCTCGCCCGTGACGAACGCCTCGCCGTCACGGGTCTCGTCGGTCGGCACATCGTCGATGTCGACGTCGAGGTCGCGGGCGAGCTTCCGGGTCGCCGGCGTCGCGAGCGTCGTGTCGCGACCGGCCGGCTCGGGCGCCGACCCGGCATCGGCGGTCACCGAGGGCTCGGCGGCGCCCCCCTCGCCGCGCTTGCGCACGGCGGACTTCCGGTCGCCGGAGTCGACATCTGTCGGGGTCGGCGCGGGCCGCGGTTCGGGCGCGTCGCCGCCGCCGCTCGCGGCGTCTTCGTCGGCTGCCTCGGCGTGCGCTCTCACGTCGGCCTCGGTGACGCGGCCGCCGGGACCGCTCCCGTCGACGGCCGCGACGTCGACGCCCAGCTCGCGGGCGAGCCGACGGGCCGACGGCGGCGCGAACGTCCGGCCGGACGAGGTCGCCGGCGCCGACTCGTCTGCCGGCGCCGACTCGTCTGCCGCCTCCGACTCGTCTGCCGCTTCCGGTTCGCTCGCGTCGGGGCTCGTCTCGTCGACGGCCCCCTCGTCGGCGGAGCCGGAGTCGTCCGCGTCCGCCTCCGCGCCGTCAACGCGGAACGAGATGATCACGTCGCCGACCGGGACCATCTCCCCCTCCTCGACGAACAGCTCCTCGACGGTCCCGTCGTAGCTCGACGGGACCTCGACGAGCGCCTTGTCGGTCTCGACCTCCGCGACCGGCTGGTCCTCCTCGACGCGGTCGCCGGGGGCGACGAGCCACGACACCAACTCGCCCTCCGCGACGCCCTCGCCGACGTCCGGCAGTCTGAACTCCTCGACCGTCATGCGTCGACCTCCGGGACTGTCATGTGGTGGATCTCCGCGGGAGCCATCTTAAAACTCGACCGCCTCCAGAATGCCGTCCTCGATCCGCGCCGCGGTCGGGAGGTAGTAGTCCTCCAGCGCGTACAGCGGGTAGGGCACGTCGAATCCGGTGACGCGCTTCACGGGCGCCTCCTGGTACAACAGCGCCTCCTCCTGGATGATCGCCGTGATCTCGCCGGCGAGCCCGCCCGTCTTCGGCGCCTCGTGGACGACGGCCGCGCGACCGGTGCGCTCGAACGCGTCGACGATCGCCTCGCGGTCCAGCGGAGAGACGGTGCGGAGGTCGACGACCTCGCACTCGATCCCCTCCTCGGCGAGGCTCTCGGCGGCCTCCAGCGTCGGGCGCGTCATGGCGCCGTAGGTGAACACCGCCACGTCGTCGCCCTCGCGGCGGGTCGCGGCCTCGCCGAGGGGCACCGTGTACGGCTCCTCGGGCACCTCGTCGCGGAAGGCGCGGTAGATGAGCTTCGGTTCGAGGAAGACGACCGGGTCGGGGTCGCGGATCGACGCCGCGAGCAGGCCCTTCGCGTCGTACGGCGTCGAGGGGATGGCGACCTTGAGGCCGGCCTCGTGGGCGTAGAACGCCTCCTTCGACTCCGAGTGGTGCTCCGGCGCGCGGATCCCGCCGCCGTAGGGGGCGCGGAGGGTCATCGGGAGGGTGAACCGGCCCCGGCTCCGGGCGCGGAACCGCGCCATGTGGGAGACGATCTGATCGAAGCCGGGGTACATGAACCCGGAGAACTGGATCTCCGGGACCGGGCGGAGCCCCATCGCGGCCATGCCGACCGCGCAGCCGACGATACCCGACTCCGCCAGCGGGGTGTCGACGACGCGGTCGCCGCCGAACTCGTCGTAGAGGCCCTCGGTCGCCCGGAAGACGCCGCCGTTCTTCCCGACGTCCTGCCCGAGCACGAGGACGTCGTCGTCCTCGCGCATCTCGCTGTACAACCCGTCACGTACCGCCTGTACGACGGTGAGGTTCTGTGTGTCGCTCATTTACTCCTCCAGGAACGCTTCGTCGCCGCGCGTCTCCCGCAACGCCGCGAACTCCTCGTACTGCCGCTCCAGCTCGGGCGGGAGCTCCGCGTACGCGTGCTCGAACAGCTCGCTCGGGTCCGGCCGCGCGGCCGCCTCCGCCGCGTCGATCGCGTCGGCGACGCGCTCCTCGATCGCGACCTCGATCTCCGCGACCCGCTCGTCGTCGAGGATCCCCTCCGAGCGGAGGTACGCCTCCAGCCGCGGGATCGGGTC
This sequence comes from Halorubrum sp. Ea1, assembly GCF_002252965.1. Lineage (NCBI taxonomy): Archaea > Methanobacteriati > Methanobacteriota > Halobacteria > Halobacteriales > Haloferacaceae > Halorubrum > Halorubrum sp. Ea1. The sequence continues at coordinate 21,082 of NZ_NHPG01000028.1, read as the reverse complement.
CTTCGCCTTCCAGCGCTCGACCTCGTCGTCGTCGCGGTAGACGGTGGGGTCGTCGGCGGTCGTGTGCGCGCCGAACCGGTACTGCACCGCCTCGATCAGCGTCGGGCGCGGCCGGTCCGTCTCCGGGTCGCGCGCCTTCTCCAGTGCGGCCGTCGTGACGCCGTACACCGCCAGCGGGTCCATCCCGTCGACCTGCACGCCGTCGATCCCGTACGCCTCCGCCTTCTGCGCCAGCGTCGCGCTCCGGGTCTGCCGCTCGCGGGGCACGGAGATCGCCCACTGGTTGTTGTTACAGAAGAAGACGGTCGGCGTGTCGAACACGCCGGCGAAGTTGACGCCCTCGTGGAAGTCGCCCTCGCTGGTCGCGCCGTCGCCGAAGTAACAGAGGAAGGCCTCGTCGCTCCCGCGGAGCTTCGCGGCCCACGCCGCGCCCGTGGCGTGGGGCACCTGCGACGCGATGGGGACGGCGACCGGGAAGACGTTGACGTCCGCCGGCGCCTTGTTGCCGGACTCGTGGCCCATCCAGTAGAGGAGGGTCTGTTTCAGCGGGAGCCCGTGGACCAGGGCCGCGCCGTGCTCGCGGTACGAGGGAACGATCCAGTCGTCTTCGGCGAGCGCCGTCGCGGAACCGATCTGAGCCCCCTCTTGTCCCGACAGCGGCGGGTACGTCCCCATCCGCCCCTGTCGCTGGAGGCTCACCGCCCGGCCGTCGAAGTGACGCGCGAGCCGCATGTGCCGGTACATCTCGACGAGTTCCCCGTCGTCGAGATCGGGGACGTCGCCGACGACCTCGCCGTCCTCGTCGATCACGCGGACCGGGTCGTCGTACGCCCTGTCGAATACGCTCACCGTGGAACCCACCTGTTCATGTCAGAACGGTTCGCCGCCCGGGTAATATCGTTTTCGTACATAGTTTATTATAATCAGAAATCGGTGGGCGCGCTGAGAAACTGTCCATCAGATTCCCAGAGAACCGGACGTTTTTGAACAAATCTCGTCAGGGCCGGCAATATTTTCGTCGACTCGGCGGTTTCTACGAACAGTAACGGACAAACGGGAAGGTTTTCCGAGAGATCGACGCCGCGGCTCGGCGAGATCGGTCGGGGCGAAGACGGCGGCCGGAGGCGACGCCACGGCTCGGCGGGATCGATCGGAGCGGAACCGGCGGCCGTCGGGGCGGCAGATCACCCGAGCCGGAAGGAGGGTTCGTCGCGCTCGCCGCGGTCGTCGCGCTCACCGTCGAGGTCCTCTAGGTGGATCACGTCCTCCCCGTCGTCGTCGAGCCGCTCGCGGAGGTGATTGACGTACCGCTTGTACTCGTCCAGCTGTTCGCGGAGGTGGTCGGCCTCCAGCTCCAGCCGCTCGTGCTCGCGGATGAAGCTCTTCGGGACCTCGACGCGCGGGGGGAACGACTCGCCGGGCTCGCCCGCGCTCTTGAGCTCCGCCTCCGGGACGGCGCGGACCTGTCCGTCGTGGGCAACGAGCGTGTCCACGTAGTCCCGGAACACCGCCGACAGCGAGATGTCCCGCTCCTCGGCGATGTCTCGGAGCGCCTCGAACGCGTCCTCGTTGACGCGGAACGAGATCGTCTTGTTCTTGTTGCCCATTGCCGGAACGGTGGTCGCGCTATCTACTTAAGCGTTTGTCAGACGGTGCCACAAAAAGGGGAAATAGCGGGCGTTACGGACCTAAAGCGCCCGATCGGTCCGTCTGGGCGGTCGGCCGCCGCCGGTCAGGGCTCCGGCGTTCCGGCCGGATCCGTCGCGTCGCCGGCGGTGTCGCCGTCGGCGCGGTCCTCGTCCGCGGCGTCGCCGGCGAGTTCGTCGCCCTCGTCGAGGTCCTCCAGCGCCGACAGCGCGGCGGCCTTGTACGTCTGGGGGTCGAGGTCGTACTCCTCGCGGGCCATCCGCGCGTACTCGTTCCCGTCGTCGTCGAACGCGGCGACGCGCTCGATCGTCCGCGTGGCCGTCTCGGCGACCCAGCGGTCGCGGGTGGCGGCGTCGACCTCGGTGATCGACTCGGGGCGGACGGAGACCCGGACGGTGCCGTCGTCGGTCTCGTACGTCCGGGGTTTCCCCACGACTGCGACGTAGGCGGGCGGCTCCAGGTCGCGGAGCTTGGAGGCGGCCTCGGGCTGGTACTGGCCGGCGTACACGAAGAACGTGCCCGTCGGATCGACGATGCGGCCGCGCCAGTACTCGCTGTCCTCGCCGACGTCCTCCTTCTCGGTGAGGGTGCCGACGAAGAACACGCGGTTCGAGGACTCGCCCGTCGGGAGGAGCGCGTAGACGGGGGCGCGCTCGTCGTCGGACTCGGTGAACGTGTAGCCGGCGTCGTTGAACTCGCTCGCGAACACGCGCCGGGCGACCTCTCGGGTGGGTGCGGATTGACTCATGTTAGATCGACCTCGCTTCGATCAGCGCGCTCTCGACGTCCACGGCACCGGGGTCCTCCATCTCGTCGACCAGGACGTACCGGCCGAAGGTGGGGCCGGTGACGCGGTAGTACCGTCCGAGCACGTCGTCGGCCATCTCCTCGGCGACGACAGTCGTGTCGAGCGCGTCCATCGCCATGTCCTTGGCCTCCTCGAGTCCCATGCCGGTGAGCTTCTCGGTGGCCTCGCGGTCGAAGATGACCTCGGTGACGGTCTCGCCGTCGTCGAGGACGCCCTTGATCCGGAGGTCGAACTCGCCCTCGACCTGGCCGTGCTCGGAGCACCGGCCGTTCTGGAGGACGCGCGTGCAGTCGTCCTCGGGACAGCGCTTGATCAGCCCGGAGCCGGACTGGATGTCGACCAAGGCGCCCTCGACGGTGTCGGCGTTGTCGCCGACCTCGATCTCCTCGTCGATCTCGGTAATTTGAGTCGTCCGGTTGAGCTTCACCGAGTAGCTGCCCTCGTACTCGTCGGTGACGACGTTCGAGAGCTCGTACGCCTGCCCCTCCGTCAGCTCGGGCAGGTCGGAGGTCTCGAAGGCGACGAACTTGATCGTGCCCGACTCGTCGCCGAGGAGCCCGACCTGCGAGATCGAGTCGCTGCGGGGCTCCCAGAGGTCGACGAGCGTCACGCGCAGGTCGACCCACTGCTCGTCCTCGTCGATCTCGTCGACCAAGACGGACTCGCTGCCGCCGCGGCCGAGCTCGTCGCGCTCCATCCCGGCGTCTTCGAGGTAGCTGTTGGTGACGCTCCGGCGCGCCTCGTCGAGGGGGACGCGGTACTCGTTGACGAGGTTCTCCAGCCGCTCCTCGACCTCGTCGGCGTCCACGTCTAAGTGGTCCGAGAACTGTTCCGCTATCGCTTCCGCTTCCTGTCGCAGTTCGCTCATGGGGTGTCTCCGCCTCCGGTCTTGTTTCAATGGGAGGCGTACGGTGATTGGTTCCTCACGGTATTAAAAATCCCGCAACCACGGTGAAAGTGGTCGTCTCCGACGCGCTGACGGGCCGCTTCCGGCGGTTTCGCGGTTTCGACGGCCGGCCGCGTCAGACGCCCGTACGCCACGCGCGGGCTTCGTTTCAAGTGGAACGATACCGCGTGAAGCGTCCGCACGTATCAGGGTCGAATGAAAATAAACGATGGCGGTGGCGCGCCGGTGAGCGCCCGTGAGGGCGCGAACCGAGCGCGAGGGAGTCAGTCGCCGGAGCGAAGCGACGGCGACTGACGAGGCTGGGGAGGCGCGAGGCTGCGGTGCGGTTGCGGTGCGGGACTCAAAGGGGCAGCCGTGAGGTGCGCGGAGGCGTTCACGAGAGCTCTGCTCTCGTGAGCCAATCAGAACGCGGAGCGTTCTGATGACGACGCAAGCACCGCAGGAACGAGCGGAGCGAGTGACGAGGAGCGCAGCGAGCGTGCGTGCACCTCACGGCTGGGGCTTCGGACGTGTTCGCTCTAGATCTACAGTCGATTATTTATAAGCGGGCGACTGGGACTTCTAAGGAGTCCACCGCGACGGCGACGATTTACGAACCCCTCACGACGGGTCCGCCGCCCGCGGACCGATCAACCTCGCATTCGCCAACGGACCTATATCCGACGCGCCGGTACGGTCCCTATGGACGACCGACTCGAACGCGTCATCCGCCAGCAGCTCCGCAAGGCGGGCAAGCAGTTCGAGGAGGCGCGGCGGGCGTACACCGAGGGAAAGGACGACCCCGACGACGACACCGCGGGGGCGGAGCGGTACGACCTCCCGACCGACGAGGACGGACGGGCGCGGATCGTCTGTCGGCGGCACGCCGAGCGGCGGGCGGTCGCCGTCGACGCCGAGGGGCGCCCCTCGTGTTTCGACGCGGGCCACCCCGACTGCGAGGGCTGCGCGGAGGACGTGCGCGACGGCTTCGTCGAGACCTGGTGAGGCCGGTCGCGGCCGGTGCGAGGGAGGGCGAACCGCGCCGGCCCCCACCCGAAGGCGTTTTTATGCGGACGCCCTCGAAGCGGCCATGAAGCGAGCGACGGTGGTCGTCGGACTCCTCGTCGTCGTCGCGGTCGGGTTGGCGCTCTCCGGCGCCTTCGCCGGACCGCCCGCGGGGGAACCGTCGGCGACGGTCCCGGAGGAGTCGCTCATCGCGGTCGACGGCGACTACCGGCTGTGGCCGTACACGAGCCGGAGCGCGTCGGTCGAGGGGCGGACGCTCGCGATCAACGTCGTGGTGCACGCCGACGCGGAGACGACGCGCGCGGCGATCGAGGGGGGAACCGAGGCCGACTGGGAGGAGACCGAGGGGATCGAGTCGGAAACGACCGCCGACGCCGAGCGGGTGCGGGCGTTCGTCGAGCGCGACTGGGCCGACGCCCGCAGCTCGACGCGGTACGGCTACGTCGAGGGACCCGCCGGCGGGGTCTGGCTGACGGAGACGTTCGAGCTCCACGACGGGGCGTACCTCGGCGTTCGCGACCACGTTCGGGCGTACGAGTCCCCGGACGGTGAGTACACCGCGATACAGGCCCACGAGGAGTACTACGACTGGTTCCGGCTCCGCCACACGGTCCCCGGGATCGACGACCCGGCGGTCCGGCTGGAAGACGAGTTCATCCACGGGCGGGTCGACGCCGAGGTGCGCCGGGAGCACCGCGGGATCGAGGGCGGGTGGAGCGACGGCTGGCTGTCGGTGATCGAGCTGGCGTCACTCGTGACCGTCGCGGGCGCACTGCTCGGGCGCCGGACCCGGGCGGCGGCCGTCGACCTCGCGCGGCGGGCCCGACGGGAGGCGACGAAACACGCCGACGCCGCGGTGCTCGGGGCCGCTCTCGGCGCCGTCGTCGTCGGCGTGCGGGCCGCCGGCGTCGGGCTGGAACTCGCGTATCCGAGCGTTCCCCCGAAGGCGATCGCCGGCCCGCTGTACCTCGTCCTCGCGGGCGGGGTGCCGGCGCTCGTAGTCGCGCGGTCGCGCGAGTGCGACCCGGCGGCGGTCGCGCTCGCCGTCGCCGCCGGGCTCGGGACCGGGTTCGTGCTCGACTTCGCCGCGCTCGGCGTCGCGGTGCCGCCCGCCCTCGTCGTCCACCGGATCGCGCTGCTTGCGGCGGTCGGGGTGGTCGCCGTCGGGCGCGCGGCGGACGATCGACCCGTCCTCGTCGCGGGCCTCCTCGCGTGGGCGGTCGGACTGGCGCTCCCGCTCGCGGACGTGATCTGAAGCGATCGAGGTCTGAGGCGATCGAGGTCTGAAGCGATCGAGGCCGAAATCGGGGCTGACTCCCCGAATCGGCCGGTCGGTGCGGTACGAGGCCACCACAGAAGAGATATAGGCGGGCGACGAAAGAGTGAGGGACGAATGAACCGCCACGTCAGCCGGCGGGAGGCGCTCGCGGGGATCGGTCTGGGGGCTCTGAGCGCCGGCTGTCTCGGTCGAACCCGCAACATCGCGGGGCGCAACAGGCCCTCCCAGCTCACGCTGCAGATCGACACGGCGCCGGCCGACAGGGACCCGAACGCGATCCGGATCGCCAGGCACCTCGCCGAGAACCTGAACGCCGTGGGGGTCGACGCCCGGATCAACACCCTGAGCCGGACCGACCTCTGGCGGAAGGTACTCATCAACCAGGGCTTCGACGTCTACGTCGGGCAGTTCCTGGAGTCGGAGCCGTTCGACCCGGACGCGATGTACGCGTTCACCCATTCGCGGTTCGTCGCCGAGGCCGGCCGCCAGAACCCGTTCGGATTTACCGACATCAACGGCGTCGACGACCAGCTCGAACGCCAGCGACGGGTCGAAGGGCGGGAGCGACGCGACGCGGTGGCCGAGCTCCAGCGCTCGCTCTGCGAGCTGCAGCCGTTCACCGTCGTCGCGTTTCCGGACCCGCTCAGCGCGGTCCGCGAGGATCGGTTCGAGGGGTGGACGAACCGACAGCCGCTGTCGCCCGGCGCGCTCCTGCGACTGGACCGCGCGGAGACGACGGACGGAACGGCTGACGACGGCGACGCCGGGACCGCCGAGAACGCCACCGCGGAGGAGGAGACCGCGGACGAGGAGACCGCCGACGGCGACGCCGTCCTTCGGCTCGTCACGACCGACGATCAGATCACGGAGAACTGGAACCCGATCGCGGCCGAGTACCGACGCGACGGGACCTTCACGTCGCTGCTGTACGACCAACTCGCGCTCGTCGACCGCGGGGAGGTCATCCCCTGGCTCGCGTCGGGCTGGGAACGGGTCGACGAGGAGACGGTCGTCGTCGACCTCCGAGACGCCCGGTGGCACGACGGCGAGCCGGTGACCGCGGGCGACGTGGCGTTCACCTACGAGTTCCTCCGCGACACCTCGATGGGGTCCCTCGATACGGAGGTTCCGACGCCGCGGTTCCGCGGCCGGAGCTCGGTCGTCCGGTCGGCGACGGTCGTCGGCGACGGGCGGGTCGAGCTCGCGATCGACGACGTGAACGACGCGGTCGCGGTCCGGGCGCTCCAGGTCCCGATCCTGCCGGAACACGTCTGGTCGGAGCGGACCGACGTCGCGACGATCGCCGGCTTCGAGTTCGACGTGGAGACGACCGAGGCGGTGGTGTCGAACAACGGGGACCCGGTCGGGAGCGGACCGATACGGTTCGCCGAGGCGACGGCGGAGGAATCGGTCGTCTTCGATCGGAACCCGGACCACTTCCTCGCCCGCGCGGACTCGACGCGGGACGAGGCCGATCCCGCGGCGGGAGTCCCGGAGCGGTTCCGCGGGAAGCCGGCGTTCGAGCGCCTGCGGATCGAGGTGTCGCCGTCGGACATCGCCGCGGTGGCGGCGGTCGGCGACGGGCTCGCGGACGCGACCGTTTCGAACCTCGGCCCGGACGCGGTGCCTCGGATCGGGCGGGACGCCGACACGCGGCTCGTGACCGGGCGCTCCGGCGGGTTCTACCACGTGGGATACAACGCGCGGCGGGCACCCCTGTCGAACCCGCGCTTCCGGGCCGTGATCGCGTCGCTGATCGACAAGGAGACGCTGATCGACGAGGCGTTCGACGGGTACGCCCGACCGGCGGCGTCGCCGCTCGCGGCCTCCTCCGAGTGGGTGCCGACCGATCTCTCGTGGGACGACAGGGAGACGGATCCCGTGTACCCGTTCGTCGGGGAGTCGGGGTCTATCGACACCGACGAGGCGAAGGAGCTGTTCCGCGACGCGGGGTACCGGTTCGACGAGGGAGGACGCCTGCTGTCCAGGGGGGAATGACCTGGCTCGCGTCGGTCCTCGGCTCGCTCGCGCTGTGGGTGGGCGGCGGGATACTCGTCGCCGCGGCGGTAATAATCGGGCCGAGTCGAATCCGTGGGCTTCGGGACGACGTCGCGTCGCGCCTGTCGGACGCGCGGCGGGAGTTCGCCGCGCTCTGCGCGGTGCTGCTCGCGAGCGCGGTCGGCCGGAGCTCGCTCCAGACGGTCTCGGAGCTGTTCGGGCTGCGACTGACGGGACTGATCTACGCGGTCGAGGGGGACTTCGTCGAGTGGATACAGCAGACGTACGCCACGCCCGAGCTGACGATGTACTTCTCGTCGGTGTACGTGTACGGATACGCGTTCCTGCTCTCGTTCCCCTTCCTCGCGTACATCGCGCTTCCGCGGACGAAGACGCTGCGGCGGCTGCTCGTCGCGTACGCCCTCAACTACGCGATCGGGCTCGCGCTCTACACGGTCGTGTTCGCGCACGGCCCGCGGAATCTGGACGTCGGGACGTCGCTGCTTTTCACGTACAACCCCGAGTTCACGGCGCTGACGAGCGAGGTGAACGAGGCCGCGAACGTCTTTCCCTCGCTTCACACGTCGCTGTCGGTGACCGTCGCGGCGTTCGCCGTCATGACGCGCGATGAGTACCCGCTGTGGACGCCGGTCGCCGTGTGGATCTCGACGTCGGTGGTGATCGCGACGATGTACCTCGGGATACACTGGCTCACCGACGTGATCGGCGGGATCGCGCTCGCGCTCGGCTCCGTCTACCTCTCGTGCCGGATCGTCGGCGAGGAGGAGGAGGCCGACGGCGAGATCAGCGGCGACACCGCCGCCGTCGACGCGTAGCTCAGGCGCCCTCGACGAGCCGTTCGAGCTGTTCCGGCGGCACCGCGCCGCGGGCCGCGTGCCCGTCGAAGGCGAACGTCGGCACGCCGGTGATCCCCCGCTGCCGCGCCGCGTCGAACAGCTCGGTCACGCGCTCGCGGAGGTCGTCGTCGCCGAGCGCGACATCAACGACCTCGGCGTCGAGCCCCTCGACGTCCTCCGCGATGTCGACGAGCACCTCGCGGTCGCCGATGTCGCGTCCCTCCCGCCACAGCGCCGCGAACACCGCGTCGTCGAAGGCGGGCCACGCCTCGGGGGCGGTCTCTTTCACGTGCACGGAGACGAGCTGGGCGGGCAGCGAGTCGACGTCGGTCGCGATCTCCTGAGCCATGTCGACGCCGTACTGCTCCTGGAGCCGCCGGACGTTCTCGCGGGCCTGCGCGTAGTACTCGTCGCCCTTCCCGTCGTCGACCTCGTGGTCGACGGTGCCGTCGGGGTTCCGCTTGCCGGCACGGAGGTCGAACGGGTGCCAGTCGACCGCGAGCGGCTCCTCGCGCGTCTCCCGGTACTCGGCGAGCGACCGCCGCCCGAGGTAGCAGAACGGGCAGACGTAGTCGGAGTAGACGGTGATCGACTCGGTCGGGTCGTCGGCCGGATCGCCGCCGGCCGCGTCGTCGGAGTGAGCGTTCGACATACCCCCGGTTCGACGGCGAACGGCAAAGGGCGTTCGGCGGCGGCGATCGCCACGACTTAATATTACCAAGTGGTACAACCAGTATATGGCACGCGATCGCGACCCCGTCTCCCCGCCGGTCGCGCTGACGATCGCCGGCAGCGACGCCGGCGGCGGGGCGGGGATCCAGGCGGACCTGAAAGCGATGACGGCCCACGGCGTCTTCGGGACCGCGGTCGTGACGGCCACGACGGCGCAGAACACCCGGGGCGTCGAGGACGTCCACGTCGTTCCGGCCGACCACGTGGCGAGCCAGTACGACGCCGTGATCGAGGACTTCGACGTCAGCGCGGTGAAGACGGGGATGCTGGCCACGGCGCCGATCGTCGAGACCGCGGCCGGGCTGCTCGCCCGCTGTTCGGCCCCGGTCGTCGTCGACCCGGTGATGGTCGCGGCGACCGGCGACCGGCTGCTCTCGCCGGCCGCCGAGGAGGCCTACGAGGGGGTTATCGAGCGCGCGACGCTCGTCACCCCGAACGCCGACGAGGCGGCGGTCCTCGTCGACGAGCCGGTCGAGACGCCGGCGGACGCCGAGGCGGCCGGGCGGGAGCTCGTCGCCCGCGGGGCCGGCGCCGCGCTCGTGAAGGGCGGACACCTGAGCGGTGACGGCGATCGGGTCGTCGACACGCTCGTGATCGGCGGCCGAGGGGAGGGTGACGAGGCGGGCGACGGCGACGAGGCGGGCGACGACGACGAGGCGGGGACCGACCCGACCGTCGTCCGCATCGAGAACCCCCGCGTGGCGACCGACGCGACGCACGGCTCCGGCTGCGCGCTGTCGAGCGCGATCGCGGCCCGGCTGGCGCGCGGCGAACCCCTGCGCGGGGCCGTCGCGGACGCGGTCGACGAGATGGGAACGGCGATCCGCCGCGGCTACGACGTGGGCGACGGGCCGGGCGCGGTGAACCCGACGGCGTTCGACGACGGTCGGTGAGTCGAACGCGCCGTCGACGGTCGACCGGAGGCGCTCAGATGAAGTTGAGCGGGAGCATCAGCACGACGCCGAGCGCGATCCCGCCCGCGAGCACGGGCTTCCCGCCGCGGGGGAGCGCCGCGCCGGTCTCGAGCGCCTCCGGGATGAACTCGGTGGCGACGAGGTAGATCATCGCGCCGGCGGCGAAGCCGAAGCCGTACGGGAGGAACTCGCGGGCGTACCGGACGAACGCGAAGGCGAGGACCGCGCCGATCGGTTGCGGGAGGCTGGAGAACACCGACCACCAGACCATCTTCCACTTCGAGACGCCCATCGCCCGCAGCGGGATCGAGATCGCGGTCCCCTCGGGGACGTTGTGGATCGAGATCGCGACCGTCATGAACACGGCGAGCAGCGGCACGGCGAAGCCGAACAGCGAGGCCCCGCCCGCCAGCCCGAGGTCCGCGAACGAGACGCCGACGGCGACCCCCTCGGGGAAGCTGTGGACGGTCAGCACGCCGAGGATCAACACGAGCTTCTTGAAGTCCGCCTCCTCGTACTCTCGCGGGTCGATGTCGGCGTCCAACAGCACGTCGTGCGCGACGACGACCAGGACGACGCCCGCGGCCAGGCCGATCCCGATCTCGACCGGCGTCCCCTCGGCGAGCCCCTCCCGGACGAGCCCGAACAGCGACGCGGAGAGCATGATCCCCGAGGAGAACCCCCACAGCGCCACGTTCCCTCGGTCGCTGATCGAGTCGAAAAAGAAGAACGGCAGCGCGCCGATCCCGGTCGCGAGGGCCGTGATCAGCCCGGCGACGAAGACGAACGCGAACGCGTCGAGCGCGACCATGCGTTTGCGGAGAACTTCGTCAGTCCGGTACATAACCCCGCCGACGAAACCCGGAGTCCGGGAGCGTTCATCCGATACCGCGAACGAGACCGGCGAGCAGCAGGATCAGGAACAGCGCGAGGAACAACAGCAGCACCCCGAGCTTCGTCCCGGGCGGAGGCCGGCGAGCGCACGCCCCACCGCCGCGTTTCGGTTCGGACCCCCGCAGCCCGATCAGCGAACTCACGCTCACACCCCGGTCGGAGCGAACGCTGCGGCGTCAGAACCGGTCGTTTCAGACCCCTTCTCCGCAGGATCCGGAACGTTCCGCTTGAACGTCGGTTCGTCTCCCGTCGGCGCGAGCTCATCGTCCGTCTTCGGCTCGTCGTCCGGCGCGAGCTCATCGTCCGGACCCGATTCGGTCTCGGACGGCACGGTCTCGTTATCCGGACCCGATTCGGTCTCGGGCAGCGCAGTTTCGTTGCCCGAATCCGAAACGTTCCCCGAGTTCGAGGAGGTCTCGTTGCCCGGCGGCACCGAGACGGTCTCGTGAGCCGACGCGTTCGCGTTCACCGAGTTCTCCGTCGAGTTGTCCACGGGCACGGTCGTGGTCGACCCGTTCTCCACCGAGAGCGCCGACGTCCCGAGATCGCCGTCCGGCGACGCTTCGATCGGGGCGAACTCCCCGACCGTTTCGAACGTCGTCGTCACGGTCGCGTTCGACGTGAGCACGGCGAGCGTGAGGCCGCCGCCGAAGGCGACTCCCCACACCAGCACCGCGACGGCGACGAGGCCGACGAGGCCGCGGTTCACGGCCATCAGTCCACCTCCCCGGCGCGGTCCGGCTGTGACGGTGGGGTCGTCGACGGCGACTGACGCGCCCCGGACCCGTCCGTCACTGCCACCGATCCCGACGGATCGACCGGGTCAGTCGTTCCGTCGTCGCCCTCCGCTCCGCGCTCGGCCCCCTCCGCTCCGCGCTCGGCCCCCTCCGCTCCGCTCTCGGCGCTCGCCACGTAGTCGTCATCCGCCCCGTCGTCCGCGGTATCGCCGCTCTCCGCGCGGTCGATCGCCGTGTCGTCGTCCGCCGCCTCAGCGCTCGGTCGGTTCCGGTCGAGGACGCCGCTTGCCGGCACCCACGTCGCGAGCGCGCCGAGCAGCAGCGTCGCCGCCGCGACCGCGACCGCGATGGCCGCGGCGGTGCGGAGCTGGACCGCGACGTAGGCCGCGTACGGCGCGAACACCAGCAACACCGCCGCCGCCCCGCCGACCGCGTCGACGGAGACTCCCGTGGAACCGGTCGCGGCGGTCTCTGCTGGCGTCACGTCGGTTTCGGCGTTTTCGACGCCTGCTGCGTCGGTCCCGGCGGACGCCGCGGTGACGGGCGCCGCGGTGACGGGCGCCGCGGTCGCGTCCGCGCCGACGACTCCGTCGGCAGTCGAGTCAGGCGAGTTCGGCGCGTCAGGTGAGTTCGGCGCGTCCGACCCCCCGTCCGCCTCCTCGCGGCCGCGAACGATCGACCAGACCTCGGTGACCGCGAGCAGGCCGAACGGGAGCAGCACCAGCGCGACGAACCCGGCCGGCGTGCCCGCGAACTGGATCACGTACCCGATGTACGGGATCGCCAGCGCGACCACGCCGACGAGGTTCCCGGCGGGGACGAGCCCCGGGTCCGGCCCCTCGTTCGCGTCGCCCATCGTCTCGAAGGCGAGGGTCCCGCCCTCGCCGACGACGTCGATCACGCGGTGCGTCACCGGCACCTCGCTCGTGCCGCGCATGAACGTGATCACGTCGCCGTCGACGACCGTCGTCGGGTCGCGATCGGCGACGATCACCACGTCGCCCGGTGCGATGGCGGGCGTCATGCTCGCCGTGAGCACGACGAAGCTCTCGTCGGCGCCGACGATCTCCGGGGCCGCGTACACCGCGAACGGCGCGACGAGCGCTAGCAACAGGACGATCCCGAGTACGTTCGCCGCGCGTTTCGTCCGTGGTGATGTGAGTAGTTGTGTCATCAGTTCGCCTCCGTGCCGCATATCGGTCTCTCGTCAGTGGTCGTTCCGCCCGCGATCTCGAACTCGTCGTCGGGTCCGAACCGCATCCCGACCGCGAGCAGCTCCGAGCAGCTCACGTGGATCGGGGTCGTCGCTCCGCCCTCGACCCGTATCTCGACCTCCGGACCGAGTCTGTCCGTCTGGCCGCCGCCGTTTCCGTTGCCGTTGTTCCCGCTCCGAGTCACGTCGCTCCCGTCGAGGGTGAACACGTCTCCGTTGGCGACCGTGCCCTCGAAGAGCGTCCCGCCGGTGCCCCCCTTCGTCGAGACGACGGTGACCGACGGCTCGTCGTCGCCGCGGTAGCGGACGTCGAGCGTCGCGAGCGAGGCGTTCTCGTCGTCGCAGACGACGCAGTCGACCGTCTCGTCCTCGTCGGGGTCGTCGCCGTCGCCCGAATCGGAACAGACGAAGACGACGATGTTGCTGATCCCGTGTCGCTTGTCCTTGTCGGGTTTCAGGGGCGCGAACAAGATCTCGTCCGTCTCCGAAGAGGCCGGATCGATCTCGTAGGACTCGGTCTCTTGCCCGCCCTTGATCTCGACCTTACACATGTCCGGTCCGGGGTTCCCGTCGGCGTCTTGGAGGGTGAACTCGACGCCGACCGTCTCGGCGTTGCCCCCCTCGTCTTTCGTCTCGACCGCGGTGATAGCGATCTCGTGACCGTCCGCGCCCGCGGGGAGTTCGATCAGCGAGAGCGTGTCCCCGACCGCGACCGGCGAGTCGCCGGATTCCGCCTTCCCGAACTCGACGCACTCGGGGCAGTCGTCACCCGGCTCCTCACAGACCCGGTCGGCGAAGGGGTTCGACCCCGCCGCGTCCGCCTCGGAGACGTGGCGACACTGCTCGGCGTACAGCCGGAACCGAAGGTCGGTCGCGTCGTTCGCCGCCTCCTCGGGCGCGTCGCCAGGCATCCGCCAGGCCACCTCGACGGTAACGGGGTCCTCGGGGACGAGACAGTCCGCATCGATCCGCTCGCCCGCGACGAGGTCGCGCTCGACGTCGGCGAGGGCGCGGTAGCCGCCGGTCAGCGACGGTCCGTCGACGACAGAAATCTCGACTTCGAGGGCGCGCGCGAGCGCGCTGTCGTCCGGACAGTCGGTCGCGATCCAGACCCGGACGGGGTTCGTTCGCACGTCGATGTCGAACGTCTCGCGCCCGGGATTCCCCCGTCGTATCCCCGACACGTCGACCGCGAAGGTCCCGTCGGAGACCGCGTTGTTCACGACCAGCTTGACGGAGCCGGCGCCGAAGACGTTGTCCGGGAACGTCTCGCGGTCCGAGAGGTACGCGCCGGTCCCGAGGCCGCTCGCCATCCCGACGGCGCCGACGCCGCCGATGCTCGCGAGGAGCCGGCGCCGGCTCAGTCCGACCGTCGGGCCGCGCGAATCGGCAGCGACGCGGCCGTCGGAGTCGTCACGTCGGTCGGCGGTCATGTCGACTCCTCCTCGTCAAACGGGTTCGCGGCGTCCGCACCGCACGGGTCGACACCGAACGTGACGTCGAAGTCGACGCTGCCGCCCTTACCGGCGTTGCCGTCGCCGACCGGGAACGCCCAGTCGATCACCAAGCAGCGCCGATCGCTCGGCGTGAGGCAGTCACCGTCGAAGAGTCCGGGATCGATTAGGACCCCGTCGGCGAGGTCGGCGTCAGTCAGGTCGGCGAAACTCCCCGAGAAGATCAGCGTGCCGAACTCCGCGAAGGGACCGTCCGCGCCTTCGCAGCCGCCGACTCCGAGCAGCCCGTCGTCGTACCGAACGGTTACGCGGAGCCGGTCGGCGAGCGCCTGACTCGCCGGGTCGCTCCCGATATTGGGAGCCAAGCGCATCCACGCGCGGAGCCCCTCCTCGACGTCGTCTTCGACTCGTAGCCCGACGCTCACGGTGCCTTCGTCTCTGGGGAGCACGTCGTCGAGGTCGACGAGGCGGACGCCGGTGACGCCGTCGACGAAGTCGGTCGCGTCCGTCGGCCCGTCGACGACCACCGTCTCCGCCCCGGAGCCGTTGTACGTCGCCTGCCAGCCGACGAGCAGGCGGCGGCCGTCCGTCTGGGCGTACGTGTAGTCCGCGTAGTCGCTCCAGCTCCCCGTCGACCGGCCACGGGCCAGTCCGGTGGTCGCGAAGCCGACGGCTCCGATACCCAGGAGCGTCCGTCGCCGCGTCAGTTGTGTGTCTTTCGTTGTCATTGTGTGTCGTTGCGGCTTCGAACGGCCGTGTCGTCGATAGCCTCTCGTCTCACCGCTCTCTACCACCACCGCGCTCGTATGTATGCGCGACCTACCCAGTCCGGTCCGGTGACCGTACCCGACGGTACGGACGCCGTACCCGGCCCCAGTCGTCCGGTTTGACAGCCCCACCGACTCGCCCCGTCTGCTCGGCTGATCGGGCGACCCGGACGATCAGGCCGTCTGCTCGGGACCAGCGCCGTCGTTGTGCCGGCACTGCTCGGTGTAGAATCCGAGGTCGAAGCCGATGGAATCGGATTGGACCTCGTTGTCAACCGACGGCGGAAGCCACCACGCGAACCCGATGTAGTTCGTCGTGAGCGGCTGGTAGCACTCCCGGGCACTGCTGGCCTCCGGATCGTTGATCTCGTCGAAGGGAGTCGATTCGTCACCGTCGAGCGGAATCCCGTTGCCCGAGCTAAGATTCGTCAGCGTGTCCAGCAACGAGCCACGGAAGATGACTTCCTCGCCGCCGACCGTGGTGATGAAGCCCACGAGGTCATTGAGGATCTGGGTAGAGAGCCCGTCGGTGATATTGATCCAGTCACCGCACTGGACTTGCTCCGATATCGTCTTGAGTTCGTCCGCTCCCGTGGTATTTGGCGAAACCGCGAGCAAGCAAGCGTTCTCGTTGTCGATACGGTTGAGTGCGCTGGTGCGTTCTGCGGCTGACCCGTCGTCGTCCTCATCAGTGATGACGACGAGAATCTTCTTCGTACCCTGTCGCCACGTCAAGTTGTCCAGCGCGAACTCGATTGCTTCCGAAGCGTTCTCCGTCCCGCCCTCGATACTGAAGTTGAAATCCAGCTGACTGGAATCCGTCGTGATGTCTGTCGTTACGATGGTCGGGGTCGAATCTCCGTCATCGTTGTCCTCATACGCAATCAGTCCAAACGCCGTATCGAGGTTCGAGTTGTCGAGTTGGGTTGCGACGTTCCCGATGTTGTTCTCGAGGAACGTCGCCTCGTTTCCCATGCTCCCAGACCGGTCGTGTAGGAACGCGATGTCGACTTTTCCGGAACTGGTCTCCCCGCCGCTGCCGAGGACGTTGTCGCCGTCGTCATACCACAGGACGGTCTGAATCTCGCTCAGCAGCTCCACGTCAGAGCCGAGGATGTCCGAAACCGTGTCGCCGGCAGCGACATCGTACGACTCGTCCGCTGCCCCGGACTCGTCAGCGTCGCTCGCTTCGGGCTCCGTGTGTCCACCTTCCGCAGCGGTGGTTGGCTGGCCTTGGAACCACACGTAGCCGGGATTGTCACAGAGGTGGAAGCTCAGCGTGAGCTCACCGAAGTCTCCCGGTTTGACGTCCTGAAGATTGACGAGTGGGAGCGCGGACCCGTCACTGTACGTGTCCGCGTTGTCCGTCCGCAGCGCACCGGCCGCCGTCGGGTCGAGGTCCGCCGAGAGGTCCGCCCCATCGGTACAGACATCGCCGACCGCGACGTCGTTCGTGGTAGCGTCGAACGGGTCCTGGCTCCCGTCGCCATCCGTGTCAGGGTACGACTCGATCGCGGTGTTGTCCATGTACGCGTCGAGGTCCGCCGTCGCGACCCAGATGAGCGGATTTGCCGGGTCCGGAAGTGGTGTGTACGATGTCGTATCGTCTTCTGCTGGCATCGACCACCTCACGTTCAACCCGTTTGTCGGGTCCGCGAAACCGTAATACTGCGGGAAGGAGTAGTGTTCCTCCCAGTCGACTTTGAGGTCGAGAGCGCCCGCGGTGAGCGTGTTGTTGTTGAACGATTCGGTGTCGTTGAAGTACGCGGTCGTACCCAGTCCCGCACCCGCAGAGGCCACGCCGACCGCACCGAGGCCGGCCAAGAGCTTGCGCCGCGAGAGCCCGGTTGTGTCGTCATTCATCCTGTATCATCCCCGAAGGGAATCCCGACCGCGGTCGTGAACCGTCGCGTCGGCCGCCGGAAGCGCCGAGTCGGGAAGCAGGCGTGTCGCCTCAGTGGCGAGCAGATGGCCCGCTTGGAGTCTGTGTCTCAGCTTCGGTTCGGGGTCAGGCCGAGACCCCCGCGCCGTCGTTGTGGCGCTCCTGCTCGGTGTAGAAGCCGAGGTCAAAGGCGAGCGTGTCGCCCTGAATCACGTTGCCAACTTCGAAGGGCAGCACCCAATCCAGTCCGATACAGTACATCAGGCCGTTGCCTTCGAACGCGTCGCGGTCCGCGTCGGTCGCGGGCTCGGTCAGCTCGTTGTACATCGTGAGGATGTTGCCGTCGAGCGGGATGCCGTTCCCAGAAGACAGCGCCGCGAGCACGTTGTCGAGGCTGTCTTCCATGATGATCTTCTCGGCGACGAACTGACTGGCGAGGACACCGAACACCGTCGGGATCGCCACCGGGTCGTCGACATCGTAGAAGAACTGGGGATCGTTCCCCGGTGATGTCGCTGCACCGGCCATGTCCTGAAGGACGCTGTCGTTGGCACTGCCCACCGAGACGGTGTACAGGTCCGTCTCCGGGCCGGGCGAGGGGCTACGGGCGTCCGTCGCCGCGTCCTGCGGCGAGCTGAACTGCGTGGATCCGGTGCCGTTGAACGACTCGCCGTCCGAGAGCACGATGTTCACCGCTTTGGTCCCCGGCCGGCCGGCAGAGGCAAGCTCGTCCTGTGCGTCGTCGACACCTTCGCCGATGTAGGTGCCAGTTGCGATAGCGCCCGCGTTGCTGTTGGGGTCGGGGTCACCGTCGCCGTCGAACGGGTCGCTGATCAGGGGGTCGTCTCCTGCAGCGTCATTAACGCTCGTGACGACGTTAGCCAGCTTCTGTCGCAGGTCGCTTAGCGAGGCGTCGACAGCCGACAGGTCGCTGGTCATGTCTTGGAGGATGCCCGTACGCGGCTCGGCATCGTCGGTCTTCTCGCCGTCGAAGTAGGCGATCCCGACCTGCACGTCCGCGTTCTGTGCGTCGAGGTACTGGACGAACTCCTTGGCCGCGAGTTCGACGAGGTCGATCTTCGTCGTCTCAGGGAAATTATCGCCGTTGACTTGGATCGGGTCATCGCTGATGACGCCGCCGTACTCGCGGTACAGCATCGAGCCCGAGAAGTCGAGCGTCAGCATGATGTCGGCGGGCTCCGCCTCGTCGCGGACGTTGTCGCAGTCCGCGTCGTACCAGAGCGTCGCGTTGATGAACTGTGCGAGGTCGCCGCCGTCAGGGGTGTCGACCGCCAGTTCCGCGTCCGTGTTGACTCCCTCGCTCTCGGAGACGTTGTCCGCCTGCATCCAGACGTATCCGGGGTTGTCACAGAGGTGCAGCGAGAAGGTGATCTCACCTTCGTCGCCGGGTTTCACGTCGGACAGCTGGACCAGCGTGTTCATCTCGTCACCCGTCACGGGGTCAGTGCCGAAGGTGGCCTCGCTGATCGGCGGGATGTTCTCGCAGTCCAGGGTCGGGAGGTTCTCACCGGTGCTGTCCTCGTCGTCGGGGTCGAGGAAGTCGCTGTACTTGATCTGTCCGCCTTCGCCGTCCGGGATCGACTGCTCCCCGTCTTCGTCGTGGTCGGGGTGCGCGTTGACGAAGGTGTGGCCCTCGCCGTAGTCGTACGTCTGCTGCCAGTCGACGAGCAGGTCGAGCTCGCCGGCCGTGAGGGAGTTCCCCTCGAAGGTCTCCGTGTCGTTGAAGTACGCCGTGGTTCCGAGCCCCGCACCCGCAGAGGCCACGCCGACCGCACCGAGGCCGGCCAGCAGCTTGCGCCGCGAGAGGTCGAAATTGGTTGAATCGTTTGTCATTGTGTCTGTTGTCTGCCGTATGGGTAGTCACGACCTCCCGCGGCGACTACCGCGTCGCCGTGGGGCGGTTCGAGCTTTTCACGCCGATCTCACCGAGATCAGTTCGCGGTGGAGTTGGTGGAGTTGACCGGCGCCGAGTTGTTGAAGGGGTCCTCGTTGTGGCGGACCTGTTCGGTCTCGAAGACGAGATCGAACGACAGGCTGTCGCCCTGGATGACGTTGCCCACTTCGAACGGAACTTCGAGCAGGAGGCAGAACGAGTAGACGCCCTCGTTCGCCTCGTCGTTGATCGGCAGGAGATCCCCGTTGTCGTCCTTGATGAGGTAGCCCGCGTTGAGCTGGGCGTCCGCCTCGCGCGCGTTCGTGTAGTGAGCGTCGGCGTCGACGACGCCACCGACATCAGAGGGGGCGTAGTTGATACCGAGAGAGTTCGAGGCGTTGTTGAATACGGGGTCGAGCGTCGACAGCCCGGTCTTGTCGCCGCTGGTGTCGTCGTAGCTCTGCCACGCAGTCGTGAGGAGGAACTCGCCGAGGTCGGCATCGTTGTCCGTGTCGCCCTCGACGGCCTGCTCGGGCTCGGGGTTCGCGCCGCCCGTCTCGGTGAAGTTCTCCGTGCGCACCTGCACGTAGCCGGGGTTGTCGCCGACTTCGATGTCGAAGCAGACGATCGCCCAGTCGCCGGGCTTCACGTCGTCGACGACGAGGCCCGC
The DNA here is from genome assembly GCF_002252965.1 of Halorubrum sp. Ea1. Classification (NCBI taxonomy): domain Archaea; kingdom Methanobacteriati; phylum Methanobacteriota; class Halobacteria; order Halobacteriales; family Haloferacaceae; genus Halorubrum; species Halorubrum sp. Ea1. The sequence goes on along the minus strand of NZ_NHPG01000028.1, from coordinate 1,424 downwards.
GGTGACGCCCTCGCCGTCGGCCGTCTCGGTCATGCCGACCACGCCTGCGCTGCTCCAGTACTCGTCCGCCGCGACGATCTCCGCGGTAACGCTCATGTCGAGCGTCCCGGCCGTGAGACTGTTGTTCTCGAAGGTTTCAGTGTCGCTGAAGTACGCCGTGGTGCCGAGTCCCGCACCCGCGGAGGCGACGCCGACCGCGCCGAGGCCGAGAAGCATCTTACGCCGCGAGAGTCCGATGTCGTTGGTTTCGGGTTTCATGATTGGTTGGTGTCCGACGCACCCCCACTCGGGAGCGGATCGGTTACTCCTCTATCAGCGAGCTATCGACCTAGTTACGAGCAGCCACGTCACTGTGGAATGCGAGATGCGATTCGGTGGAACGGGCCGTGTAACCGGCGGTCCGGAAGTCCTACTCGGGGCAAAAACGGCGGCACGAACACCCTACTTCGGGCGAAACGACGGTACGAACAGCGTGCCGTCACGGCGGCGACGCGAGGCCCGAACCGCGGTCGCAAGGACGCCGTACCGGGCGAGGGGCTATCGGTTTCGCCGAGACGGTTCGTCCCGTCGGCAACCGGGAGTCGGCGGTAGCTGGCCCATACATATCCCCTCGAAGGAAGATGTAACGTCAACGACCGATCTCCGTGCCGCGCGGAGCGTCGGACCCTCACTCATGAAACTCAGAACCGACGTCCTTCCGGCAGAACAGGTGTACGCCATCCTCGCGAACGAGCGCCGTCGGCGCGCCCTCGAACAGCTCGGGAGCGTCGGCGGCGTGGTGACGGTTCACGAGCTGTCGACGCTGGTGGCGGGCCGCGAGACGGGCGAGAGCCCGCCGCCGAAGCGCTGCCGCGAGAGCGTGTACACCTCGCTCGTCCAGACGCACCTGCCGAAGCTGGAGGAGCTGGGTGTGGTCGAGTACGACCGGGAGACGCAGACGATCGAGCTCTCGCGGCACGCGCGGGACGTGTCTCTGTACACGGAGATCGTCGCGAAAGGCGGCGTGACGTGGTCGGAGCTGTACCGCGCGCTCGGCGTCGCGTCGCTGACCGTCGTCCTCGCGGCGCTGCTCGGCGTCCCGCTCGTCTCCGCGGTCGACCCGGTCCTCTGGACGAGCCTCGCGCTCGGCGCGTTCGCCCTCACGGGCGCGTACCAGCTGTGGGTCAACCGCTTCTCCGTGCTCCGGCAGTTCCGGATCGGACGCAACGGCCTGCTGTCGCGGCGCCGGAGCTGAGACGAACGACGAATTCTGCGACCGTACCGATTCTATTTATAAACAAACGAACGCCGCGGTCGGCGCGCGCCGGCGAGCGGCCGCCCTCGGTGGCCGCGAGTCGCACACGCGAGGGAGTCGGTGGTCCGGAGCAACGCGGAGGACCACCGACGAGGCTGGGGAGGTGAGAGGTGCGGTGCTGTGTGGGTGG